>NVUB02000114.1 GCA_002401775.2 Ectothiorhodospiraceae bacterium | reverse complement strand
TCAGTGTGGAAATTATGCACCTGAACTCATCGTAGGAGCGGCTTTAGCCGCGATAGAGCATGGATCGAGGCTGAAGCCTCTCCTACAAAAACTCAGTGCTTAGAAGATTCCGAGGTTTTTTACTGAGTCCACGGTCCTTAGTGCTTTCTTTTAACATTCCGCACTTTTTTTAGTTTTTGTAGGTCATGTTGCGCAGCTACGTGACGCGATGGCTGAATCGAGTACATCTCTTCTCGGTTGGATATTATCGTCATGGTGCTTTGCAACATGACCTACTTGTCTGATGACTGAGATAGTGTGCTGAGTGCTGAGAAGGTTCCAAGGTTTGTGATATGTATGCTTCAGTGTGGAAATTATGCACCTGAACTCACCGTAGGAGCGGCTTTAGCCGCGATAGAGCATGGATCGAGGCTGAAGCCTCTCTTACAAGAACTCAGTGCTGAGAAGGTTCCAAAGGTTTTTTACTGAGTCCTCAGTCCTTAATCTTTAGTCCTTTCTTTAAAAGCGACAACATGATGCATGTCGGCGCGGACGCGGACTTGGGTGCCTATGGTGTGGTCGTGGTGGCTGGGGAATAAGGAGAGGACTCGATTGCCTGAGGGGAGTTCTAGGGTGTACATGACTTCGGCGCCTTTGAAGGCTTTTTGGGTGATGAGGCCTGAGAGTGGGCCGTTGGCATCAGGCACTATATCGTCAGGGCGGATCAGCACTTCTACTTCTGTGCCTTTGGGCCAGTGATAGGCGCGGTCACCTTGTAATTGGCCGAGTTCTGTTTCTACGGTGTCGGTATTTATCATGGTGCCCTTTAAAAACGTTCCCTGGCCGATAAACTCGGCGACGAAGCGATTCTGGGGTTCGTGATAAAGGTTGAAAGGGGTGTCCCATTGCAGGATGCGACCGCAGTCCATGACGCCGATCTGATCGCCCAGAGCAAAGGCTTCGTCCTGGTGGTGGGTGACGAGGATGCCGGTGATGCCTTCATGTTTGAGAATGTCGCGGACTTCCAGGCTGAGTGTTTCCCGGGTGTTGACGTCAAGGTTTGAGAACGGCTCATCGAGTAAGATGGCTTCGGGTTGTGCGGCTAGCGCGCGCGCGAGGGCGACACGTTGTTGTTGGCCGCCGGATAACTCGTGTGGGAAGCGTTTGCCGTAGGTGCCAAGGCCAACCAGGTCTAGCATGTGTCCAATGGTTTGGCGGCGACTGTCCGCCGAGGCTTTGCGCAAGGAAAAGCCGACGTTGTCTGCGACGTTCATGTGAGGGAAAAGCGCGTAATCCTGAAACACCATGCCTAATTTGCGTTTTTCAGGGGGGTGGGCATATCCGGGGCGTGATAGTGAAACGCCGCCCATGCTAATTTCGCCGCTGAAGACAGGTTCAAATCCGGCAATGGCACGAAGCACAGTGGTTTTACCGCAGCCAGTAGGGCCCACCAGACACACCAGGCTGCCGCGATTGACGTGCATCGACAGGCCGTTAACCACTTTGTGCTTATGGTAGCGACACTCTATGTCACGAATGTCCAATAACGGTTTCATGCGTGTTTATAGGTGGTTTTGCAAGTGTGAGTGAGAATCATTCCGGATATGATACCAGATCTCATAGGGTAGGCGCACACGTGGCAGGGCCAATTTGCGGGTGCCGGAGCGTTTGTTGAGCTAACCTAACCTAACCTAACCTAACCTAACCTAACCTAACCTAACCTAACCGTGGCTGGGCGTTCGCTGCCAGATACCGGTGTGAGCGCACTTAGCGGACAAGAAACTCCAGCAGGGCTTTTTGTGAATGTAGCCGGTTCTCGGCTTCATCCCATACCACGCTTTGTTGGCCATCAATGACATCGGCGGCGACTTCCTCGCCACGGTGGGCGGGCAGGCAATGCATAAACAGGGCGTCGCTATTAGCGTGTGCCATCAGATCGGCAGTGACCTGATAATCGGCAAATGCTTTTTCACGCGCGGCTTGTTCCTCTTCCTGACCCATACTGGCCCATACGTCGGTGACGACCAGATCCGCATTTTTCATGGCCTCTTGGGCGGAATCCACGAGAGAAGCGTGCCCGTTGCCAGCGGCGAGTATGGTGGCATCGGGCAGATAGCCCTTCGGACTGGCAATGGATAATTGAAAATCGTACTGTTTTGCCGCGTTGATGTAGGAGTGGCACATATTGTTACCATCGCCGACCCAGGCCACACGTTTGCGGGTTATATCACCGCGATGCTCAAAGTAGGTTTGCATGTCGGCCAGTAGTTGGCAGGGGTGAAATTCGTTGGTCAGTGCGTTGATGACCGGGACTAGGGAGTGGGCCGTAAATCGCTCGATGATGTCGTGCTCGAAGGTGCGGATCATGACGGCGTCGACCATGCGCGAGAGTACCCGTGCAGAGTCTTCAATGGGTTCGCCGCGCCCCAGCTGGGTATCTTTCGAGGAAAGGAAAATGGCTTGGCCGCCAAACTGCACCATGCCCGCTTCAAAGGAGACACGGGTACGGGTGGAGGATTTTTCGAAAATCATCCCCAGCACTTTGTTTTTCAGTGGCTCGAATATTTCACCGGCTTTATGCTTGGCTTTTAATGCAATGCCCCGTTGAATCAGTCCGCGTAACTCATCGCGGCTTAAATCGTTCAGTGTCAGAAAATGTCGAATACTCATCGCTTGGACTCGCAGGTGTACAGGGTCTATCAATTAGACCGGTTAATGAGGTTGATTAATTAAGGCGTTATTTATTCGACAGACGGTTTGCACAAAAAGTAGTTACGAGCTTGCAGAGCTTTTCGACTAACTGAGCGCCTTCTTCATCGCTCATCACCAGTGCTGGCAACAGGCGTATCACATTGCCTGCGGTAACATTGATCAACAGGCCATCTTGCAGCGCTAATGAGACCAGTTCCGGGCAGGGGCGGTCCAGCTCAATGGCTAACATCATGCCTTTGCCGCGAATGTTATTAACACCATCAACGTCGGCTAATTGCGCCGTAAAATCGGTTATTAATTGTTGGCCAAATGTTGTGGCGCGTTGGCAGAGTTGTTCTTTTTCAAGGGTGTCGATCACGCTCAGGCCGACTCGGCAGACCAGGGGGTTGCCGCCGTAGGTAGAAGCATGATTGCCGGGTTGAAAGAGCTGTGCAGCATCGCCACGGGCAAGACAGGCACCAATGGGTACACCGTTGCCAAGGGCTTTGGCGAGGGTCATGACATCGGGTATCGCTTTGCCAGCGAAGTGTTGGTGGGCAAACCATTGGCCGGTACGAGCCATGCCCGTCTGGATTTCGTCCAGCATCATGAGCCAGTTGTGCTCATCACACAGGGCGCGAACACCGGGCAAATAGCCATCGTTGGGAATCTGGATGCCGCCTTCTCCCTGTATAGGTTCGACCAGTACAGCAACGATGTTTTGATTATTTTTGGCTACAGCAGCAATGGCGTCGAGGTCATCGTAGGGTACTCGCAGGAAGCCGCTTACCAAGGGCTCGAAGCCCGCTTGAATCTTGCGGTTACCGGTGGCACTCAGTGTCGCCAGCGTACGGCCGTGAAAACTGCCTTCCATGACCACAATAGTCGGTTGTTCGATACCCTGGGTATGGCCATGCAGGCGTGCGATTTTTATCGCCGCTTCATTGGCTTCGGCACCGGAGTTGCTGAAAAACACGCTATCCATACCGGCCAATGTCGCCAGCTTTTCTGCCAATGCTTGTTGGTGAGCAATGCCATAGATGTTGGAGGTGTGTACCAACTGGGCAGCCTGCTCACAAATTGCCGCAGTGACCGCAGGATGGGCATGACCCAAGCCGCAAACCGCGATGCCGCCGAGGGCGTCGAGGTAGCGTTTGCCTTGGGTATCCCATAGCCAGACACCCTCACCTTTCTCAAAGGTCACGGGTAGGCGCGCGTAATTATTCATCAGTACGTTTGACATATGTTTTCTGAAACAGCCCTATGGCTGGATCGCCTTTAATTTTTAAGTTTAGGGTCACGTTTAATCATTACGATCACTGCGGTAAAAGCAGCTCATAAGTAAAGAGCCTATAAACAACAAAGGCAGTCTCTAATAGAGGTTGCTAGAGGTTGCCGTTCAATATCAGGACAAAATTCTATCCACAAATTTGCCGTTAGGCAACTAGTCTGTGGCCACAAACTGAAAAGGCCCGGAAAACCGGGCCTTTTCAGGAATTACGATAAGCTTTCTTATCGAATTAATTGTCTTACATCACGCCATGGGACTGTGCGGCCATGAAGAACAACATGGGAACAGACAGCAACGTGTTGGTACGTGAGGCCAACAGTGCAGTACGTTTGGCCTTGGCAATCTCTTCGGCAGTGGCTTCGACCATACCCAGAATCTTTTTCTGATTAGGCCAGATAATACCCCACACATTAAGTAGCATGATGGTGCCTAACCATGCGCCAAAGCCGATATTCACAAAGCCGTCCTGCAAGGTGAAGGCGGACACAAAGTTAGGGCCTAATAAGCCAGCACCGGCAAACCAGGTGACCAGCGCAGACCAGCGGAACCACGACAGGGCCCGAGGCGCAACGTATTTGCCAATGGCAGCAGGGCCGGGGCCGTCTTTATCGGCCAGTGCGGCACCCATGGCGGGAACCTGCACAAAGTTGAAATAATATAGCAGGCCAATCCAGGTAATGCCGGCCATGAAGTGCACCCAGCGTTCAATAAATTGTACGTATTCCATTTTTTGTTACCTTTTATGGGATTAACTTTTGTCGTAAATGTTCGTTGTCAATACTGTTGCGATGAGCAACAGTATTTGAAACTAATGAGGGACGTATTAAGGTTTTGCTTAGCTGCCGGACATGCTTTTGGCGATGAAGGCCAGAACTGCGGTCAGCGCAAAACCGGAAACGATGGTGCCAAGTATCGAATCGAGTGGGTTTTTCATGGTTTGTTCCTTGTCTGATTTCAGGGGCTGATTCAGGCATCATGCAGATGATTCAAATGCACTTGTTTTAAATGCACGTGGTTATATGCACTGGATTAACAGAGTACCCGAGTCTTTTAGTCGGGCATAGCGTAGAGCAAAGCCCGATTGAATGCAATATTATAAACTACTTATCCCACATCCTGAATACCTCAAGCGGATGACAAAGCCTATTTCTGGTGACGGTCTTTTTCGCGTTTGATGAAAGGTGTTCAATAGGGTATTTAATAAGGCGTTTAGTAAGGAACTCAGGTTGATCGCCCTACGGTTATCCTGAAGAATAAAGTAACCGATAGCCGACAGTATTGTACAGGGTGTTGTGCGTAAAAAATGAAATTTACCCCCCAACAAAGCATCGACCTGAGCCTGTTTGCCAGCCGTATTGAAGCGGTTTGTGACGAGATGGGGGCGGTGCTGCAACGTACCGCTTTCTCACCCAACATCAAGGATAGGCTCGATTACTCCTGCGCAGTCTTCGATACCGCCGGTGAACTTTGCGCTCAGGCGGCGCATATTCCGGTACACCTTGGCAGCATGGCCTATGCCATGGCCGACGTCGTTTCCGGCCTACCATGGGCTGCGGGCGATATGGTCATTCTCAATGACCCCTATCTGGGCGGTACTCACTTACCGGACGTGACCGTGATTGCCCCTCTGTTTGTGGAGGATCAATGGGTGGGCTTTATTGCCAACCGTGCCCACCATGCGGACATCGGTGCCGATACGCCGGGTTCCATGCCCATTTCCCGACGTTTGAGCGAAGAGGGCATGATTATTCCACCGACTTTTTTGTTGCGTGGGGGGAAACTTGACGAAGCGAGGCTCAATGCCATTGCCGATGCGACCAGCCACCGTGAGCAGTCTCGTGGCGATTTTACGGCACAGATCAGCGCAAACCGGGCTGGATTGGAACGTCTTGCATCACTGGTGAGTAGTATGGGAGTGAGTGTTTACTTGCAGAGCCTGCAACAACTGAATAACTATGCAGAAACTGTGGCAGCCGATGCTTTGGCGGTGATACCGGAAGGGGTTTACCGGTTTAGCGACGTGATGGATGACGATGGCCTTGGTAACCGGGACATCGTTATAGCTGTCACCGTTACCGTCAAAACGGGGCAAATACAGGTGGATTTTTCCGGTACTGCGGCGCAGGTTGAGGGCAATATCAATTGTCCGTTGTCTGTTGCGGCAGCGGGTGTTTATTACGTTTTTCGCTGCTTGATGCCGGGCTACACACCGGCTTGCGCGGGCAGTTTTCGCGGTATCAGCCTTTCGGCCCCCGAAGGTTCCCTACTCAATGCCCAGCGCCCGGCGGCGGTAGCGGCTGGAAATGTTGAAACCAGTACCCGTGTGGTGGACGTGGTGATGGGCGCACTGGCACAAGCCTTGCCCGACATCATTCCGGCAGCCAGCCATGGCAGCATGAATAATCTTGCCATGGGCTCTCATGTGGCGGGTGCTGAATGGAATTATTATGAAACTATCGGTGGTGGCATGGGCGCTGGCCCGGAATTCTCTGGCCTTAGTGGCGTACAAACTCATATGACTAATACCTTAAACACTCCTATTGAAGTGCTGGAGACGAATTACCCGCTGCGAGTGTCTCGTTATGCCTTGCGTGACAATTCTGGTGGTGCAGGCCAGCATCAAGGCGGCAATGGACTGGTACGCGAGTTTGAGTTCCTCGCGCCGACGATTGTTACCTTACTGAGTGAGCGGCGTACCCATGCTCCTTGGGGGCTTATGGGCGGCGAAAACGGAAAACCGGGCAATAATTTCCGTGACAAAGACACGCTGCCCGCCAAAATCAGCTACACCGCTCGGCCGGGGGAACACCTTAGTGTGGAAACTCCAGGAGGGGGAGGCTGGGGGAAAGCCGGCGGGTTTGAGAACGCCGGCGAGTGTGACAAAATCAGGAAATAGCCTGCTGGATCGTTTCTCCCGGACGTCACTTATGCAGAACTTCTACTAATTCATTCGTTGTACTCCCGTATAAAAGCCACATTCAGCACTCACGCTACCCATGGACACATGCTCCATTGTTCACGCGTAGGTTCACGCGTAGACGGTAGTTTCGCTGGAGTGGTTGGATATCATGCACCCTTTATCGAGGTGCAATTTGTCTGCTGTGGACTACGCTTTGAATAACCCGTTATGGCGCGTCCGCGTGTATTGGGTGTTTATCGTCAATCAGTACATGACGGCAGCGCAAAGGAGTGAGTAATGGCGAGTCCCAAACCCGAAACATCCCCCCGAATCACCGATAAATCTGCCGCGAAAGTGGTGGAGATTTTATTGCACACCATGCGCAATAACTTGAGCCAACCGCTGGATGCGCTAAATGCCAAAAAGCAGCTACTGGCGCCTGAACAGCAATATAGCCTGGGCGAAATCAACGATACCGTCGAGCGTATGGAGCTGATTATGAGCCGGGCGTTGCGCACGGAAGCGGTTCATTCGGCAGAGGAATTGGATGTTCTCAGTGGGGAGGTGATTGAGGGAGTGCGCGCGGACTTGGCCTTGCAAGCACTCGCCACCAGTACCACTGTGGCAGACAGCGATGAGTTTTATCGTTTTTGCGTAAAGGCATTGGCGGAATTGTACGGCAGTCGGTACGCCCTGATTAGTTTGATTCTGCCGGAGCGCAACCGGGTGCGGACGTTGGCGGTGTGGGCAGGCGATAGCCACGGAGAAAATATCGAATATGACCTAGCGGGTACGCCTTGCGAAGATGTAGTTTGTCTGAAAAAAGCCTTGATCCCCACCAATGTACAGGCCTTGTATCCTCGAGATGAACTACTGACCCAGATGGAAGCAGACAGTTATTATGGCGCGCCGTTAATGACGAAAGATCAGGGGACTATCGGTTTGGTCGCGGTGTTGGATACCAAACCCATGCAACATAACGAATGGACAGCACCCGTATTGGGGGTATTTGCCGCACGGATTGCGGTGGAAGCTCTGCGCCAAAATGCCCTCAAAAAACTCACAACGCTTAATGCCGAACTGGAAAGCCGCGTTCAACAACGAACTCAGGAGATGGAAGCGAGAAATCAAGAGCTTAAGGCCTTCAGCTATTCGGTGAGCCATGATTTGCGTGCGCCGGTGCGCACCATTGTTTCCTTCATTGATATTGTCTTTGAGGATTACAGAAAAGAGCTACCCGAAGGGGCCGTAGAAGATTTGGGGCGGGTGCGGCGTGCGGGTACCCATCTTAACGAGTTGATTGATGCCATGCTGGTGTTGTCTCGGATTACCGCACAGGGCCTGGTAATGAAAAAACTTGATCTCAGTGCCTTGGCCAATGAATGCATTAATAAACTGCGTGAGCACCATGGCGAGCGCCATGTGGATATTCGCATTGCACCGGGATTGTCGGGTTGGGGAGATGAAAAGCTGTTGCTTTCCGCATTGCAGAACTTGCTCTCCAATGCCTGGAAATATACCCGCGACCAGGATCGGGCGCGTATTGACGTGGGCCAAAAGAAACACAACGGTAAACAAGCTTTTTTTATTGGCGACAACGGCGCTGGGTTTGATATGACGCAATCGGATCGGCTTTTTAAGCCTTTTCAACGTCTGCACAGCGAGCAGGAATTTGAAGGGACGGGCGTGGGGCTGGCCACGGTTAAACGTATTATCGCCCGCCATGGTGGTGAAGTGTGGGCAGAGGGAGCAACAGGGGAAGGCGCTACGTTTTACTTTACCCTCGGCGAATCCAAACCGATCCGCCCCGAATAGGTGGCACTATCAAACGACTTATTGAGTAAAGGCCTTTTCTTTGCGCGCTTTGCGGCTTGGCGAGAGTTTATGATTTGAGCCCCCCACAAACCCAATGTGAGACAGATTGCTGCGTCGCTGGGTAATGTGACCTTTCGTGCAGGTTAATGCCTTCGCTAATAATACCCTCGCAAAGGCGCAGAGTACGCAAAGAGATTGTTTATTTTTAGGGACCCTGTGGCAAATAAAGATCACTCGAATTAGTGAGTGAAATGCTTTTCTTTGCGAGCTTGGCGGCTTGGCGAGAGTTTGTCGTCTTTTAGAAGGGAATTTATGTGCCGGGTCATCTGGTGCCATGAAAGGCACCAGATGACCGCAAAAAACCGCAAAAAACCGCAAAAAACCGCAAAAAACCGCAAAAAACCGCAAAAAACCGCAAAAAACCGCAAAAAACCGCAAAAAACCGCAAAAAACCGCAAAAAACC
>NVUB02000113.1 GCA_002401775.2 Ectothiorhodospiraceae bacterium | reverse complement strand
TTATATCTCATTTAAAACAGGGTGTTTGGGGACATGGGTGCTTGGGGACAGACCACGATTAATGTGGTTTTTGTTCTTTAATGGTGGTCTGTCCCCAATTTACCCCAATGGTGGTCTGTCCCCAATTTACCCCAATGGTGGTCTGTCCCCAATTTACCCCAATTTATCCCGGGCGATAGCCAGAGCAATAGCGCCACTGCCGGTGCCGAGATCGGCGATTTGCCAACGAGCATCGTGTGGAATTTTTGCCAGTGCTTGTTCGACCAGAGTTTCTGTTTCCGGGTGAGGGATCAAAGTATCAGGCGATACCATAAGCGTCATATCCCAAAAATCACGTTTACTGGTAATGTAGGCAATGGGTTCGCCGTTTAGGCGTCGTTTTAGTTGCTTCAGAAATTGACTATGTTGTTCGATAGTAAGGGTATGCTCTGGCCAAGTGCGCAGGTATGTGCGGGAGCGGCCGAGCAAATGAGCCAAAAGGATCTCGGCGTCAATACGTGCCGTATCTGTAATCGCCCCGAGCTTTTGTTGTGCGTCGCGTAGGGTATTGTTGATTGTTGGCTCAGTGATTCCGGCAGTAGTTGGGTGGATTGGCATGATATTAGGTAAAGTTTGAGCTTAAAATTATATGTGTGGAGTGCTAATGGTGTTTTACGTAAAAAATAATGACCGTATTTTGGGTTATGTCGTCAGTGTTGCCTGTGTACTGTTAGTGCTTGGCTCTTCGGCGGTGTGGTCAGGGAAGTTATATAAATGGGTCGATAAAAACGGGCAGACCCACTATAGCCAAATTCCACCGAAAAAAAACCAGATAAAAGACAATAGCGTGATTGCAGAAAAAGCGGGTGCAGACTCGATACCGGTTATTCGCAAAGGAGATTATGCCTATTGTGGCGGGATAAAACTACCCGGCCCGTTATATAAACCGAAGACGATTCTTTTGGGTTTGGGGGGGCGAGTGGAAACGTGGAATAGCTCCTTGCGAAAGGATGAGGCTTCGTTGACGAGGCAGTTGCGTGAATTAAGTAAAAGAACACGCCAGAATAATAAATATTCAAGCCGAAGAAATGATGTCGCTTATACCGACCGAGCGGGTGAGCAGAGAAAGAAAACGGCGCGAAAAATAAAAGAGTACCGATGTGCGATTGCCTGGGCAGATCGACTGAAAGATAAATACTCTGATATAAAACAGGAAATGTCACATGATTTGAAGGGCGCAAAAATAAATTATCAGGCGAAGCTTGATGCGGCGCATCGTGATTGTGGTTTTGAACCCAAAGACTACGCAAACACAAACTACAATAAGAAAAAATCTGCCTGGAAAAAATGTATGCGCCCACATGAGAGAAAAATTCGTTCGAGTGAGCGAAACCTTCAAAAATTGAGACAGCAGTCTAGCAAACTGGATTAATTGTATGGCCAGACGTTTTTTTTTGATGCCAATTTGGTGTGTTGTTTTATGAAAAAGCGATTCATTTTATCACCAGTTTTTATTCTACTTTTATTGCTGGCTGGTTATGAAATTTATACCTCTTTTAAAGGGCGTGAATTATTAACTGCCGCGCATCTTGTGGAAGGTTTGGCCCTTGCAGCACCTGTTAAAATGCAAATCACTGAATTTTATAATATGCAAGGTGATTTTCCTGCGAGCAATGCCGAGCTTGGCTTGCCGCCCCCGCAGTCGATTGCCGGGCGCGGAGTGAAAAGTGTCGAAGTGTCTTTGGGTGGGAAAATCACTATCACCTATAATAATGCGCTCAAAAAAGACAGTTCAATTATTTTGACGCCATCAACTGCGAGTGGTTATACAGTGCTCGGTATTAAATGGACCTGCGCGACAGAAACCATCAAGCAGTCATACTTCGATACGATCTCTATGCCTTGTTTTTATCTGCCACCTGGCATGTTGAGCAAACTAATGAAGTCCATTGCGAGTTCAAATGAAGCAGAAGCGCGTGCGGCTATTCTTGGTGGTGCGAATGTCAACGGTACTTTACATGGAGATTCACCGCTAATATCGGTGATTTCCCGTGGCCACTATACCATAGCCCAACAACTTATCGACGCTGGAGCTGATGTTAATCAGAAGTCCTTATCGAGCAAGAAAATTACGCCGCTTATTCATGCCGTTGTATTGGGTAGAGATAAATTATTGGCGCTGTTGCTAGACAGTGGTGCGGATATTGATGCAATAGACAGGATGGGAAAAACGGCATTAATACATGCGGTAGAAAAAGGGCGGGAAAGTATTGTGGAAGCGTTGCTGTTGCGCGGGGCTAATCCATTATTAAAGGATGGGCGAGGTAGTGATGCTGCACGCTATGCCAAAAAGTATGGGAGACATGAGGGCATTGCCAAACTGATTGAGTCAGCCGGTTCAGCTTATTCGGCAAAGTCGGCACGACCTGGGCCGGCTGGCGGTGTAAGTGATTTAATGCGTGCGGCTAGCCAGGGTGAAAAGGTAAAAGTGCAGCAGTTGATTCGTACAGGGGCTGCCGTTGATGAGGCCGATAATTTTAATGCAACAGCTTTGCATTACGCACTCGAGTCACAGCATGGCGCAATAGCGAACATATTGATTACGTCCGGAATTTCGGTAAATAGCGTAGACCGGGATGGGCGTACACCATTGTTGCTTGCCGTAAAAAATGGCAGTTCAGATGTTGTGGCTGTTTTATTGCAGTCAGGTGCCAAAGTGAATGTGGAAGATAGATACCAAAACACACCTTTTTTGATGGCTGTGCGGTACGGCTATCAGCGCATTGTAGCGCTGTTGTTGAGCGCGGATGTCAATGAATCTATTAATAAAGCACTTTATGAAGTGTTTTCGAGCCCGGCATCGGCAGAGGATCTCGTTGATGTTCAACGTTTAATTCTGGACTCGAGTCTTGTGCTTAAACGTGATGAAAAAGATCTTGAAATATTGTTAGTGAAAGCGGTACAGAAAAGGCATGTGCTTGTCGTACAGTTTTTATTAAAGCACGGTGTGGATTTGGAGGTCGATATTAAGGGATTGCCTTTGCTCATTGCCGCACAAGATGGCGCTTATAATATGGTGAAACTACTGGCTGAACATGGCGCAAATATTAATGCCGTTACTGAGGACGGCAGGACGGCGTTAATGTTTTCGGTCAAGTCTGGAAATATTCGAATGGTAAAATATTTGTTGGATGCCGGAGCGAAAGTGGATGTTACTGATGTGGATGGCCTTTCCGCGCTCAGGATGGCTAAGGCAAATTATGCTGAAGATATTGTTAAGTTGCTGCGGCAGTATAAATAAAATACGAATTTGCGACGAATATTAGTCCTCGCTGAGTTGTGCTAATTGCTGAATTTGATGTTCGTT
>NVUB02000112.1 GCA_002401775.2 Ectothiorhodospiraceae bacterium | reverse complement strand
GTCGCTTGTTCCTGAATCGCGTCCGGCGAGAGCGCACTTTCGCTATCCCCTGCAATGGAGGTTGGTTGGTTTGTCGGGAGGTTTACCTGGAAATTGATGGTTAATGCACCCGATGCAGTGAAGGTGCTTGCTTTATGCAGAGACAATACCCCCTTATACAGTAAATCCAACAGGATCGGCTGTTTGGCTATATCAGTGGAACTGACGATGCTGATGCTCCGGGTGGCAAAGGCTTGTAACGCCTGGAAGACGGTATCGTCTATCGGGTAGTGGGTATAATAGGCACTTGTGGGTGAGAATAGGGTGATGCCGGTGGTCAGGCCGCCGGCATCGGAGTCAATCCGAAAATGGATGTGGGGGTTGATGGTTAGCTGCAAGGGCTGGGTCTCTGGCGTACAGAGGAGCTGTCGTTGGCGAAAATAATCGCCCACCTGGGTATCAATCGGCTGGCTGGGGTTATGGATCGTCCGTGTGTAATACGACGAGGGTCGCGTCTTGTCGGTGTGGCAATGAATGAGAATATAGCCGAAGTTGATAGCCACCGCCTGTGGCATTTTCTGGAAATTATCCAGCCAGTCCGCCAGTTCAGTATTATAGTCGTGAAAACGCTGACCGAAGGCTTGATGCACATGCGGCACGGCAAAAAGCATGGCATCCCGGTCTGCTGTTTGTAAAACCAGGCCGTCCGTTGGTCCACCTTGCCACCAGTGTTGGAGTTTGCGTGGGTAATCGGCAACATCGACTAGATCAGTGACAATATGTAGGCGGCCATTAGGGGTAAGGTGGGCGGCGGCCCGGGTGATAATGTCCGCGAGTACGGCTTCGCCATTGTTGCCACCATCACGAAACTGGAGCGCTTGCCTGGGGCTGGCAACGAAGGGCGGGTTGGCGATAATAATATCGAAACATTGCTCCCCGAGCGGTTGGTAGAGATTGCCCTGGATAAATGTCGCGTTGCTGATGCTATTGAGCTGGGCATTGAAGCGCGCGAAGCACAGGGCGCGCGGATTAATGTCGATGCCGGTTACCTGGCCTGCATAACGACTGGCAACCAGCGCCTGGACACCGGACCCGGTGCAGAGATCCAGGAGTGTATCGACCGGATACCGGGGCGCAGTGTTCACCAGGCCGTGGCTATCGAGGCCAACATACATCACCGGTTCTTCTTCGAGGCTGTCTTCCGGCAATAACCAGTAGCGGTGGTCTGTTGCAATATACAGGTTATCGACACAATAAAGGTCGATGCGCGAGGCCCATTGTTGTTTGCCACGGGGAATGAGCAAGCCCAGTTGCACCAGCGCATGATACTCGTTGACGCCGAATAATCGTTTGATATGCGCTTCGGGTAATGCTCCCCGCAGTAGAAACAAGCGGATAAAATCACCGAGGTCATTGTGCGGCAGTTTATAGTGATCATAGTAATACAAATGGGTCGGTTCGATTTTTTGCAACGAATCAATGTCGAGTAAACGACAAATGCTGGCTTCGGTGTAATCCGCACGAATTAATGCCTGACGAATGTTGCCGAGAACCCCGGGGATGGCGAAGGCGGGGTCCGTGAACGGCAGCAAGGTGTGTTCGGATGCTTCTGGTAAAGGTGAATCGGCGAGCGGGGCTGGTGGGTATTTTTCCTCGGGTAATAGCCCATAGTGCTGTAATTGCTTTTGTGCCCAATCAAGCTGTTGTTGTTGCTCCAGTGTGCTTAGTTGTTGTGAGCGCCGCAGTTGTTCCAGGGGTGCCGGGTTTTTATTCAGTGTTGCGCGATTGAATCGGGCCAATAACCATTTTACCTGATCGAGACAATACCCACGGGCCTTGCTCGGTTCACCGAGATCGACCAATTGTGATTCACCCAGAGGGTCGAGCAGTAATCGGCAATGGGGCCCGAGGGGTCCGAATTGAGTGTACGATTCAGCGACGAAGGGGTGTTGTGGAAACAATCGGCTGGTTTCCTTGTAGCGCCCCCCGAGTCGTGACAGTCGCTGTAATGCTTCGCTTGACCATGGGCAGGCCTCGGTGTCGCCGAAAAAAAGTGCCTGGTCAAGCTGACGCATGAGCTCAAGGACACTTGGCTGTTCGGGCGCTAAGCCTTGGGGGAATGTTTCGACAGTAAGGTCTTGACTATGTTCGGCATAGCTGAGAATAGGGGTTTGGCGTTTACTGATCCATAAACCATCCAGCACCAGGTAATCGATATCCGTGCTCAGAAATACCTCGATGGCCTGTTCGGGTGTTTCCACCAAGGGCTGACCGGCGATGTTAAAGCTAGTATTGAGAATTACGGGTGGACCACCGCGCAGGGCCGCGAGTTGATGGCAAAGATGATACAGGTGCGGGCTGCTTTCCAGGCTAACGGTTTGCACCCGACCACTACCATCCTGGTGGCTGATGCCGGGGAGTTCGCTACGGTACTGCGGTTTAATGGGCGCGACCATCAGCATCAGCGCGGTTGCGCCGGGGGGCGTGTCCTGGAATGCAAACACTTCGCTGAGGTTTTCTTCAGGGATAACCGGAGCGAAGGGGCGAAAAGGTTCACGAAACTTTATCCGCGCATTAATGACATCTTTCATTCGTGCAAAACGGGGGTCGGCGAGAATGGAACGATGGCCGAGTGACCGGGGACCGTATTCGGAGCCCTGCTGAAACCAGGCGACAATATGTCCCTGTGATAAGGCGGTTGCACAGCGCTGAGTCAGGTCTTCTGCCGGTTGCTCCAGGTGAAGTTGAGCGCTGTGGGTGGCGACGGCTTGTTCAATGGCTTTTGCGGTATAGGTTTGTCCGAATGCGGCGGTTTTCAACTTCGCCGGGCGCTTTGGCACAGGTGCTTGTGTGGCATAGGCCCACAAGGCGCAACCCGCAGCGATGCCTGCATCACCGGCCGCCGGGAAGACAAAAAGATCATCCAGTTCAAGTTCATGGTAGAGGGTGTAATTGGCCACCGAATTAAGCGCGACGCCCCCGGCAAGGCAGAGTTTGCGCAGCCCGGTTTGCGCCATTGCCAGATCAACGATATGCAATAGAGCTTGTTCCAGTTCATGTTGAATTTTCCAGCTAAGGTCAACCAGGTAGGGGCGCAGATAAGCGGGCCCCTTGCCATCATCGTAGCGTTTTTCCAGGGCGGCAACTTCCAAAAAAATATCGTAAGGCGAGATGGCGAGGTGGTAGCTGCCTTCTACAGGTTGAATCCATTGTTGCCAGTGGATTTGGGGACCACCATATGCCGCTAATCCCATTAATTTCCCGGCTTCGGGAACGCTGATGCTGTCGTTGACCGTGGTGACAAAGCCTGCTTTGCGGGCGACATATTCGTACAAAAAACCGAGAGTGCCAAGGGCTGTAAGGTGGGATTCAACTTTCTCGCTATGCAACGGTGTCAGTTGTTGATCATGAGCGTGGTAGACGGTATATGACTCGGTTTGATGATGGGCGTTGGTGGAGCCTGTGGCATCGGCGACCAGCACAATCGCCTGGTCGAATCCCGAGGGCCAGAATGCGCTATAGGCATGGCCAAGATGATGGCTGGGCAGAGTGCGGATTTTGGCGCGATATTCCGGTGCCAACATGCGTTCCAGAATCTCGGGCGCGTGGTCGGTTCCCGGCATGTTGGCGGTAATGCTGTCGACCTCGGTCAAGGTAATGCCAGCAGCGTCGAGGCAGTAGTGAATGGCTTCCCAGGGAAGTTGTATTTGACGGGGGTCGTTTGCAGATTGCAGTAGCATGCCAACGCTGTGTTTGGAACGGTCCAGCCGTTCTTGTTGTATTGCCACTCGAATCTCGCCGTTTTCGATTAACGCGACAGCACGGTCATGGCCCAGATTAATTCCGAGGTGATAAGTCATAGGGGGCACCCACTTAGAAAACTCTTGTCAAGCAGGCAAAGTAAAATTTTTCGGTTATTCTTTATCATGTATTTTGTACTCAAAATATTATCCATTTTTAACGGGTATGAACCTGAAAATCTCTCGGTGTAGTGTCAACTAAATATGCACCAGTCACCCATCTGAGTGAAGGCATTTGCCAGTGGTTAAAAATAGATACTGGCAGACCGTAGCCTTTTGGCCTCAGAAATTATTGAGGACTCTGTTTACATTCAAATCGTGAGACTGACTGAAAATCAATAGCCTAGATAACCAATGGGTGATTTACATCGTCAATGTATCCTGGTCCTGTAATTGCTTTTGTGCCCAGCCAAGCTGTTATTGATGTTCCAGAGTGCATAACTATTGTGAGCGCCGGAGTGGTTCCCTGGTTGGGTGTAAGGTTTAGCGATGAAAGAGTGTTGTGGGAACGATCGGCTGGTTTCTTTGTAACGACCTCTGAGTCGTGACGGCCGCTGTAATTCTCCGGTTGAGCATGGGCAGGCTTCGGTGTCGTCGAAAAAAAGTGCCTGGTCAAGCTGGCGCATGAGCTTAAGAACGCCCGGTTGTCCGGGCGCTAAACCTTGGGGTAAGGTTTTTAGCTGCGTTGATAACGACAACACAAATAGTTTCGTATGTGTAAGTAAGTGGTACCAGTGGGCGGATTTGAACCGCCACGCCCTTGCGGACAACAGATTATAATTTTCTCGCGGTAACCGGATTATAGCCATGCCTTAGTGTGTCCTGTGTCTGGTTATTTGCGTCCCGCACGATATGACTGATTAACAAAAATATGTAGCTTAACTGTATTTTTGTGCGGCTTTTAGTAAATTCAGTGTCATAGGTTAAGAAATCACTTATCAGGCAATTTTCCAGCGTATTAAGTTATGTATTCAATCAGTTTGTTACTCCCTGTTCTCACAAAATGAATAGTTGCTCGTTTTCCTTCGTTTCCTACGACAGATGAATGAAATAAACCACTTGTTGATCCATCCATTGTTGACCCATCCATTCGTTTTTCTATCGCTACGGTGCTAAATGCTGGGAGTGTACTTTCCTGGTTTGATGCTGATTTTTCGGGTTACACCAAACTTAAAATGTCGAAGGGCGATCATATTCTCGTAGCCTTCTACGGCGACATTGCCTTTTATGCCTTCAAAAATCAAGATAAATTGCCATCGTATTTTTCTAACCTTACATTAGTTTTCCCACGTTTTTATAAATTCAATGCCAAACAGGTTATTGTTTACAATAATATTTTTAAAATTATTTTCGCTATCGTCTGGGTGGTGTTCGGCGAAATAATACGTGATACGCCTTTCTGGAACTGTATACTAATGTAGCATGAGAAATTTTATGGGCAAAAAAGTAATCTCCAACATTCCTAAAATTTCACCATTTTTACGGATTTTATAGTTGCAGTTTGCTTTGACTACAGCATCAACTATTTTGTAGAAATATTAACGAATACCAACTTTTGCCATTAAAAGGAATGGCTAGTAACTCTGCTACATCATTCGCAGTCGGGGTGACCAACTCCTTTGTATGAGGGCTGATTATTAAACGTGAAGGCGTAGTAATATAGCTAATATCCGGGTCTTTATATTTATTTACAATCGCGTCCATCATCATTAAACCACTCAATATTTTGCGGTGCTCAGTCATCATATTTTTTAATGCCGGCGTTAAAGTTATCAATGCCGCCGTTCTGTTTTTATTGCCCACAGGGGGGCATGATAAATTTTTTTATTAGTTCTGTCTGTATGGAATATACAATCATTTTAAACGCTATCCTGTTTGCCGTTAAGTTGGAAAGCTGCCATTTTGTAAATCTTTATCAATTTCCTGAAGTACTCTTATTTATATCATCTCGTGTAACGTCGGGCATTTGATCTATACCCAGAAGCGTTGTAACAATATTCTGGTGATAAATGTGTGTGTTTGACTATGTGCAACGGCATTCAGCATGGATTTGTGTGGGACATGCTTTTTAAATTGGGGCAGTTATACCCCATTGATCTTGCTATTAAAATCAATACCCTATTTAACCGCGTAGCGTAAATCTCGGGGGCTTGCCCCCGAGCTGGATAGTGTGACTGGGGAGTGCCCCAGTCGATACTATCCAGTTCTTGAGGTATATCTGTGGTCTGCATACACGTACAGAGTCTCTAATTTTTATATTTTTGCCTATTAACAAAACTCAGCTTGAGGT
>NVUB02000111.1 GCA_002401775.2 Ectothiorhodospiraceae bacterium | reverse complement strand
GGAGAAATGGACAATGCCGATCCAGAACTGGAGTCAGGCACTGTCTCAACTGAGTATTTATTTTGAAGGTCGCCTCGACGGCGTGCTGGAAATTTAAATCAAATCTGACACGGAATTTTGAACGCTCTCGGAAACACATAGCACGCCAGAACATTTTTACTTATGAATTAGTAGTGTACTGTTTCGTTAAGTAACTTTCGTTAAGTACCTTTGGTTAAGTACCTTTGGTTAAGTACCTTTGGTTAAGTACCTTTGGTTAAGTACCTTTAGTTAAAAGTACCTTTGGTTAAGTACCTTTAGTTAAGTACCTTTAGTTAAGTACCTTTAGTTAAGTACCTTTAGTTAAGTACCTTTAGTTAAGTATCTTTGGTTAAGTAACCTTAGTTAAGTAACCTTGGTTAAGCCACTTTTGCAATGCAAATTTCCGAAACAACTTTCTCTATACAACCGACCCTAAATGACTGTAGCTTTTTAAATAGGTAATCATGCAACTTCGGCCTGTACGATTGCACATTCTTCCAGACAATTTCGACCAGCACCCTTAGCCTGGTACAACACTTTATCCACTGATGCCAACAATCTTTCCGGGGTGATCTGAACACCTGCATTTACCGTTGCAAGACCGACACTCACCGTAGGGCGCTTACCTACCCCCTTCAACTCTGCCAATTCATCACGAATTCGCTCATAGAGTTTTAACCCACCCTCTCGCGACGTATTTGGTAGCAACACCACAAATTCTTCACCACCATAACGCGCCACTAAGTCTGAAGGACGCAACATGGAACGCCGAATGGACGCTGCTACCATTTTCAAACACGTGTCGCCTTCCTGATGCCCAAACTCATCATTGTATTGCTTGAAAAAATCGATATCGATCATCAACAACGTCAGTGGAATTCCATCTCGGGAAACACGCGAACATTCACGGGCCAGAGTCTCATCCAAACAACGCCGATTAGGTATTTCAGTTAACCCGTCTAGTCGCGCTAAACGAGACAGTTGCTCATTGGCTGATCGCAACTCGGCAGTACGCTCTGCAATGGCCTCCTCCAGCCGTTCACGATGACACTGCAACTCTTGCTCAACCTGTTTTCGATCAGTGATATCATTCAAGGAACCGGCCAGATACACCGGTTCATCCCCCTGGTGTGAGACACTCACGCCGCGCGCTGAGACCCAATGATAATCACCCGTTTTTGCCCGCATACGATATTCAACGCGAAACTGTTGCGCCGTACCGTCCATATAATCTGTCCACAGCTCAAGATAAAGTCCAAGGTCATCGGGGTGTATTAAATCCACCCAACTATTGAAACTGGGTGTGAATTCATTTTTCCCGTATCCCAGCATTTCCAACCAACGATAAGAGAAAAACATTTCTCCCGTGGTTAAATCCCAATCCCAAAAACCCTCTGCTGCGGCATTGAGCAGCATGTCGTGGCGTTGTTGAAGTTTAGCCATTTCACCATAATGACGCGCCCGCGCCACTTCGCGCCGCACCACCGGAATCAAACGGGACAGTTCATCTATACGAATGCAATCCACCGCGCCTTTGTCGATTAATAAAAGGGTTTTTTCCAGATTTTCCGGCGGGTAAATTATCAGCGTAGGCAATTCGAATGGCGTGTGAATAATAGTGGACAACGCATCATCAACCGAAAAATCATTTTGTCGTTCGGTCGACAACAAAAAGTCAATGAGGACAATATCCCAGTCACCATTAATCAATAGGTTTTCGACAGTTGCCAAGGTTGGATTGATAGCCGACTCAACTGAGTAACTCGTGCTTTTCAGCCATTTCTCAGCATTGCCGGTAAAAGAGGAAGACGCCGATAACAGTAAACAGTTTATCGTCTCAGTCATATTACAGGCCCCTTAATCAGCGCAATGGTTTTTTTAACACACCATGAGAAAACGGTCCTGTTTTTTTATGGCAAAAGTCAAAGCTCCGTTTTACGAAAATTTTCTATTGGCAGTTCCTTTCAAATGAGATCATCCCGCATTTTACAGCCTATAACCGCGAACATTATTAATGACATAAAGATCAATAGCAGAAAACTCACAGTTTTCAACCTTAAAGTAGGTATAACGGGAATATAACACTACAAAAAAGATATGGGGCCACACGGAGAAACTATGATTTTTGTGGGTTCATCAGCGACACTTTTTACTAATTAACACCAATCCCCATCACCCCTCATACTACTTGTCGGCAAACGAGTAATATGACGTCAGTTTTAACGTGCGACGCCACCAGCGCCGAAGTCCAGCCCGAGTCAGCACAAACTGCTGTCCTTGACAGGTGCAAAGTGTCAATGATTCAAGCTCACGCTTTCGCAGGGCGGTTAGTAAAGGGGTAATCCAGTTTACTTCAATTTGCTGTAGCGTCTGAGCCCAGGCTTCCGTTCCCTGGTTCTGCCAGGCCTGCTGCAACCCGTCCAGTACCAGTAAGTGAGCGCCCGGCGAGATAGAAGTCTGTAGCCATGAGTCAGCCGTGTCCGGTAAGTCCAGCCTCGGGGTACTGGAGAGTGCGGCCAGCCCGATGCTCAACGCTTCCTGGCTCCACAACGTGCTCCAGCGGCTATGCCCAGGGTCGAGTGTTTTCCCTCCACCCCAAAACCACAAACTACTGACAGGCAGTTGTCCGGCCATCTCCCGATTAGTATTAACCACGCTGGTATGCAACAGCATTTGCACCTCATTCATTACACCATGCCACTGCTTGCCGTTAACACCGATGGGTAAAAAATGGCTAATCGCCCGACCACGCACCTGCGCCAAATCGTAAGTCCTCAGGTTTGGGTTTTCGGGTAAATGCAAATACCAGCGCGAAGGTGTACACGCTTCTAACCGCCAACCATCGGCCGAATATAAACCATTAAAATCCGCAGCTAACCGATCCGCCTCCGGCTGAGTCAAAGATAATGCCTCGGGCCCCATCAATACCAAATGATCACGATCCGGCACCAGATGCACCGGGTCTGCGCGCAGACACCAGGCCGTGCTCGCGGGTAAAGGTTTTCCGGAGTCTGCGATATACGTGACAGGCGCAATGGGTGTATCAAGTTCAGGAGCCCGTTTTACCTCGAACAAATCGAAAATCACCGATTCCAGGCTGACACCCGAAAATGTTTGACGGTCAGCACGCGAAAGAAGCTGTTCCAATGCCGGTAAACGCCCAACCTGAGCAAAAGCGGAAACCTGCTCTTCACCGGGAATATCCAACAAGCCGGGAATGACCAAGGTGCAGGTGCGCGAAACCGGTGTCGTTTGTTTGTCCAAAATGCGTGTCATATGAATAGGTATTTATGTATTTCGGTTGAAAAGCAATTAACGGTTGAACGACTGAGCCGCATGTGTCTGGCGCGTGAGAAACATCGCGTCACCGTAACTGAAAAATCGATACTGCTGTTCAACCGCATGCCGATAGGCCGCCATTACCTCATCATAGCCCGCAAAAGCGCAGACCAGCATTAACAGCGTGGATTCGGACAAATGAAAATTGGTTAATAAGGCATCCACCACCTGAAATTGATACCCCGGCGTAATGAAAATATCGGTGTCGCCCTGAAACGGCGTTAACTCGCCCGAGCGCGCCGCACTCTCAAGTGCCCGCACACTGGTCGTCCCCACCGCCACCACTCGGCCGCCGCGCGCCCGCGTCGCCACCACCGCCGCCACGGTTTGCGCGGATACCTCAATAGTTTCCGCATGCATATGGTGGTCAGCAATCATCTCCGCTCGTACCGGTTGAAAAGTACCGGCCCCCACATGCAACGTCACAAAGGTGGACTCAATGCCTTTTTCCGCCAGCGCATCCAACAGCGGCTGGTCAAAATGCAAACCTGCCGTCGGCGCAGCCACCGCCCCCTGCCGCTCCGCAAACACCGTTTGGTAACGTTCACGATCCGCTGGTTGATCAGCACGGTCTATATACGGCGGCAACGGCATATGGCCGTGCTCCTCCAACAAGGAAACCACCGTAGTATCCCCAGCGAACGACAACACAAATAAATCGCCCTCACGCCCTTCGACAGTAGCCGACACCTCACCTTCCAGGGTTAGCACCATACCCGGCTTTGGCGACTTACTGGCCCGCACATGGGCCAGCACCCGGTGCTCGTCCAGCACTCGCTCAACCAGCACCTCAACTTTGCCACCCGTCGCCTTGTGACCAAACAGACGCGCCGGAATCACACGAGTATTGTTCATCACCAGCAGATCACCCGGCCGTAACAAATCAGCGATATCCTGAAATTGCCGATCGCAAGGCATTTCACCCGTAAGAAGCGTTAACAGCCGGCTGGCCGTACGCTCCGCTAAGGGATGCTGGGCAATCAGTTCGGGGGGAAGTTCAAAATTGAAGTCACTACGGCGCATGGCGCGGGATTATAACAAGTGTCAGGCAAGAGTGTTGCAAAAAGCGATAGTCTGCGTTCTCAAGCAAGCAATGTGGTTTACCCCTTGCCAGAAAACCCATAAACGCATATGATGACCGTCCTTCGAGAGAGGGGTGTGCCGGGGTGGCGGAACTGGTAGACGCGCCGGATTCAAAATCCGGTTCCTT
>NVUB02000110.1 GCA_002401775.2 Ectothiorhodospiraceae bacterium | reverse complement strand
TGTGCCATAGAATAATCGCTGCCCGGTGATACCACCGATCCATGGTGTTGCCATAATTGCCCATGTAGCCTTCATACGCAGATTCAAAGGGTTTGAATGTGTCCATACTTTTTGTGCTGAAAACTTCATGTTCATGAACCATTAGGTCAGACATGTTTATGGCCTTGCCCTCAGGGTTCATGCAGTGCCTGAATTCAATTTCGGAGAACATTAATTCGCCTACAGTGAACTCATCTTGTGCCTTCTCTTTTTTTTCAATTTCATCGTCATATTCCCAATAACGATGTCGTCGGTGATACCCCCAGTCCGCGTCGTCGTGACATTCCCATGATTCATGAATATCAATTAAGCCCAGGTAAATGTCCATATCGAGATTGTCAGCAACGGCTTTTAATGCATTGACTCTCGTTCTGTCGCCATTTTTTAGTCGCGACCAATGCAAGCCTTTTGGGGTATATTCATGATCTAACAGATACGCAAATTTTTTGCATCTTGTCTGTTTTAATAAATACTCAGGCACATTGGCTGGGTCATTTTTAAAATAGTCAGCCAGGGCATTATTCAATTTTTCTTGTGTTGCGCTATTGCTAAACGTGACATTAGCATCATCCCCGGCTTTTAATGATAAATTATAGGTGAGCGCAACACGATAACCATCTGTCACCGGGGTCACTTCATGATGGCAATCGGCATAGAATGCGATGAAAGTTAGTTTGTCCTCAGGCGTGCTGCGGCTAGTAAACCGTTTTTTATCACCTTGATGGTCAACAATGAGTGTGCCGCCGCGATAATACGATGGCAGTAATACGACCAGCGTTGCAACCATGCCATCACATTTTTCTGAGTCCTGATGCGGTTTGAAAAACTGCCCAGGTTCATAAATGATGAGATTGTGGAGTTCAGCCTTTAACTTGGATTGCTCGCTTATGCCGAGTGACGTTTTTAATTGTAATAAAGCCGTATCGAACGATTTTTTCCAGTGTCGTTGATTGATTTTGACCCGACTTTTAGGGATCTCCCACACGTCCCGAACCGTTTTGTCCAATAGAGTTTGTTCCTTTAACCCATATTTTGCGGGTCTGGATTGTTTGATGAGCGACTTGATGGCTCGCGGTTTTAGCGGCAAACGAAAATCCCCCACATCCTTAACCGCAATTTGTAACGCTTCAAAAGGTGTTACTATTTTACTGCAAAAGGTAGAACTCTTTTCTGGTTTAAGGTCGGCCAATATTTTTTCTATATGAGTTGTCATTTAGGAATTACTCTTACATTTAATTAATGTTGTTGGTCATTTTCCCATAGTGCGTCAATTGACATAGCAAATAGCCTATCACTAAATGCGGTGGTGTGATCACCATCATAGAGCAATATGCTCAGTTTAAATCGCTCGCCGGTGATGTTTTAAAAGCGGAGTAAATCGCGCCAGTAAACAGCACCCTGCTATTTTTTTTATTTGTTTTCGGCACCAGTATCAGCGAAGTCAGATCCGGTTATGAACGAATGCCGACAATAAATGGTTGTAAACAATACCTCCCTATCTAAGGTCTCGAGTCTACGATTTGACCATACCGGCCTATATGGAACCTTGTCTCTACATATGCGTGGTATCTCACTGAACTTGCCAGCAGATTTGGTTGACCGCCCATCCTCATATTTCAAATGCTTTGACAATGTCATTAATGTCCTGATTTATGGCTGGGTGGAGATCAAATATCTGGATGGCGAAGCGACGGAATTTTGTGATGAAGCTGGGCTATCTCGGTGCCGAGGTTAGCAGAGATTAGGTGTCGACCTTATTTGTCGTACGCGATGAATAATCTAAGAAATTGCGAGTCTTTTTAATCATGGGTGTGCGGAATATATCGAACCTCGACCCATTGGTTGATTAGCGCAACATTGTTCATTATTACGGGGTGTACATTATTAATGTACGAGCTATAATAATGTACATAATGTACGAGGACACAAATGCAGACCAAGCCATTCTTGATCGAGCTATCGAAGCGGTAGAGCATGAGGCGAGGGTACGTTTGCGTGTCGAAAGCCGGATAATATTTCTTAATGATCAAGGGGTTGATGATACTTTGCAGCTTGAGCCGGGTGGTAAAAAGCTGGCAGTTGAGATAAAAAAGTGGGCACAACAGGCCAATATCGGTGCTCTAATTCACCAGGTTCAGCAGTTGCCAGAAGGCGGGTTGTTAGTTGCTGATTACATTAACCCCAAAATGGCAGATAAGCCGCGTCAGCAAGGAGTGCAGTTTATCGATTCGGCAGGTAATGCCTTTATTGACCAGCCGCCTGTATATGTTTATGTCACTGGTAATAGAC
Source organism: Ectothiorhodospiraceae bacterium (assembly GCA_002401775.2). Lineage (GTDB taxonomy): Bacteria > Pseudomonadota > Gammaproteobacteria > SZUA-152 > SZUA-152 > SZUA-152. The sequence goes on along the minus strand of NVUB02000110.1, from coordinate 19,189 downwards.
AAGAAGAACAGGATTTTAAACCTGCCACAGATGGAGTAAATCGGGCATTTGAGCCGAAGGGCTTGATGGTTGTTTATGCCTTTCTCCTATACCCGAAACTCGTTAATGCTCCCTATCGTGAGATTGCTGAAAAAGCAGGCGTGGCAGTTGGTACTGTGGGCTGGGTGCTCAATGGTCTTAAAGCCGCTGGCTTTATTCGCGATGCTGGCAGCAAAAAAGGACGTCGTCTTACTCAATATAGGAAGCTACTAGACCGCTGGGTGGAGGTTTGGCCTGAAAAACTCAAGCCGAAACAGTTTGTGGGTGAATTTGTCACCGATAATCCGTACTGGTGGACAAATGTTGAGATCACTGAATTCGATGGTTTTTGAAACGAATGTGTTATCCTTATATAGGGGGCCCGACTGAATGGCACGAAGTTAAGACAAAAACCCCACTCCATCCGTCATTCCGGCGCAAGCCGGAATCCAGTGGGCTACCGACCAATGGTGGTTCTGGATCCCGGCCTGCGCCGGGATGACGACAGTATTAGGCTTAACTTCGTGCCATTCGGGTCCCGACTCAATGCCATTAAGTTAAACCTAATTTCCTGTTGCAGGTGCCTACAGTTGCCTACAGTTGGCACCGCCAATCTACGAACGGTTGATAATCCGTTAACTTAATGGCATTGGATTCCGACTCTCTTTTTTTCCAGACCCCATTTATCCTATGAAAAATAGACTAGCCCAAAAATCTACCCCAACTGTTTTGACGCTAAACGATCTTGCAACGCTAGCAAACTACTCGTTCATGGACACGTTAAAATGTGATCCTGAGGCGAAAGAAAACGGAGCTGACCACGCACCACGACAAGTCTTTACGGGACACTATGTCCCCGTCAACCCCACGCCAATTAACGAACCCGAGTACGTCGCGCACAGCAAACATTTTTTCCACGAACTTGGATTTGCCGATAGCATGGCAGAGTCTGGCGATTTCATTCGACTATTCAGCGGCGATATCTCGCGCGTTCCAGAGCCGATGCGCAAGGTGGGTTGGGCCTGTGGTTATGCCCTTTCCATTTTCGGCACTGAATACACCCAGCAGTGCCCGTTCCAAACCGGCAATGGATATGGCGATGGTCGTGCCATTTCCGTGCTTGAGGCTGTCATCAATGGTCGGCGCTGGGAAATGCAGCTGAAAGGTGGTGGTCGGACACCCTACTGTCGCGGCGCGGATGGTCGCGCCGTTTTGCGGTCGAGTGTCCGGGAGTTTTTGGCGCAGGAGCACATGCACGCGCTTAACGTTTCAACGTCACGGTCTTTGAGTTTGTACGTTTCGAAAACGGAGAAGGTTCAGCGACCCTGGTACTCGGAAGGCTCTCTATCGAAAGAGCCCGACATACTCATAGAGGAGCCAATTGCCATTTCGACACGCGTCGCTCCGTCATTCCTTCGGGTCGGCCAAATCGAGCTCTTTGGTCGCCGTGCCCGAAACAAGGAACACCCAGATGCAATGGAGGAACTCGAGAAGATTGTGCTGCACTTGATCGATCGTGAGTACGCTGACGTTATCGATAAGACACTAAGCACCGCCGAGAAAGTCGTGTTGCTCGCGCGGGAGTTCCGTAGCCGCCTTACCTCACTTGTGGCGAACTGGGTCCGTGTCGGTTATTGCCAGGGCAACTTCAACAGTGACAACTGCGCGGCCGGTGGTTTCACGCTCGACTACGGTCCATTCGGGTTCTGTGATGTTTTTAATCCACGCTACCAGCCATGGACGGGGGGCGGACATCACTACTCATTTTTGAATCAGCCCGTGGCAGCGGAACGTAACTTCGATATGTTTTGTACCGCGTTGCAGCCGTTACTGGCGACGCATGATAGTGCTTTGCAACAGCTCGACGAGATTCGAAGTGGCTTTGTAAAAGTGATGCAAGACGAAATGGAAAAAATGTGGGCAGCCAAGCTTGGACTTGATACTTTTAACGTAGAGCTGTTCAGTGAGTTCGCCACGTTGATAATGCAAACGCCTGTCGATTATACCATCTTCTTCCGTGAACTCTCGATGGTACCTGATGACATTGGGCCACTTAAAAAAAGCTTCTATAGTCATTTAAATGAAGAGACGGACAAGCGTTGGTCAGCCTGGCTCACAAAATGGAAAGTGCTCATCGTCAACACGAGTAATACGAATGCGGCACTTTTGAAGACAGAACTGCCCCGATCCATTGAAGAGATTTCTAAGCAGATGAAACTCGTCAATCCAAAATACAGTTTGCGAGAGTGGCTGCTTGTACCCGCGTATCAGCAAGCGGCCGAGGGCAACTATGCGCCACTTCGAGAGTTGCAAGACGTCATGACGCAACCTTATGCAGAACAGGCGAAGGACGTGGAAGAAAAATACTATCGATTGAAACCGGCTGAGTTCAGTGAGGTTGGCGGGTTGTCGCATTTGAGCTGCTCTTCATGATTTTTTGATCAACCGATGGGGTTCGACCCCATCTGGACGGAAACCTCTACCCCATCGTTATCGTTGTAATCATTTTTGCATCAGTTTCCAGTTGTTTAGCCTGTTGATGCATCAGGTTTGACACTTCCTGAAACGTCTTTTGCTCATCAGCAGTGTATACGGGGTGGGACAGCAATTTAGGCAGTTCTGTTCGCAGCACTTTAATCATTCTGTTCATCTGTCGCACCAACAGCCTGCGTTCTATACCACAACGCTCAGTGAAATCAGCCCAATCAAAGGCACGGATTTTAGTTATGTTGAATTCATCACCAATAGCCATGGCATCTTCAAGTGCTTTGCCTTCAGGTAGCAGGTTCTCAAAAAAGCGGCGTACATTCACGGAATGCAGCTCATCGGTCTGTTTATCAGGGCGTTGAAAGGGTAGCGCAGGGGAGATGGGGTAGGCACCTATCTGTGTAATCCAGGCTTGTTCATACGAAAAAGAGAAGCGCCCCGTATCGTTGTGATAGCTTAAGGTGCCAATCTGTTGTTCACCTATCCAGGCGGACAGAGTGATAGTGTTCATGATGATTGACGCTTAATCGTGGCGATTACCCGTGGCTGCTCTGATTTTGGTATTGCCAGCAGGCTAAGCCCGAGTTGTTGGGCGACCCCTAAGGCCTTATTCAGTCCCACAGAGCGGTTGCCATTCTCAAGGTCTGAAAGCAGTTGAACGGAAACGCCACACAGGGCAGCGGCATCATCAATGCGAAGTTGTTGCTGGGTACGTAGGCTTCGCACAAATGCACCAAAGGCTTCTACTGAATCCACAACAGGGGATTCAGGAAAGGGGCGCGGTGTAATTTTTCCGGCCATAATATTTCTCCAATATGAGAAACTATAGTTGATTAGCCTCTAAAAAATCAATAAATTCTTAAAAATAAGAAATAATAAGACATGCTGGGTGGAATATTCTTAATTGATTAAATATAAGAAATAATAGAGAGGTAGTAGAAGTGTAATTCCCCCGAAAAATAACAGAGTCTACCGTAGAAAATCCTTGCTACTACGCTATTTCAGTCTTGATTTGATAGGGTTGTTAATTATAGTGGTTATTAGTTCGTTGCCTGGATATGTCTAAGTTCCGTTACTTATTATTTATATTTAAAACAGTCGCTTACCATTTTATTGCACATTAACATTTGAAGTGTTAATGTGCAATAAAGGTTGTTAGTGAGGCTTCTGTGGATCAACTACTAAAAAACTTGGTGCGTTACCTGTCTGAAGTGACAGGTTTGGCTGTTATTGCTAAGCCGATGAATAGCGATAATTTGCCTTATTTTCTTGTCCGTCAATATGCCTTGTATCAGCTGACTATCGGTGGAACGCCTTTCACCGCTGCTTTTTTACAAGAAGAAGCTGATTTCAAACCTGCTCAATTTCTTAAACATATGCGGAAAGTACCGTCAGTTAAGGTCAATGAGCTGTGTATCGTTGCACAGTCGCTCCCTACTTATGTTCGTAAACGCTTAATCGAAAAAGGTATTTCCTTTGTTATACCTAGCGTTCAAATGTACCTCCCCGCATTGGGGATGGACCTGCGATCGCGTGCTGTACGTCAGAAACCCTTAACAGTAGATCGTTTTAGTCCAGCAACACAGGTGGTTTTAATATGTTGGCTATTAGGGCGAATTGAAGGGGATGTAACCCCGTTAGAACTATCGAAGCGTCTGGAATATAGCGCAATGACAATGAGTCGTGCAGTGGATGAACTTGAAGTGTCGAAGGTCGCCTATGTGGAACGGTCAGGGCGTGAACGTAGGGTTTCTTTTGCTGGTGACCGCCAAGCTATTTGGGCTGAGGTCTGGCCTCGAATGCGTAACCCTGTTAGTCGGGTGGTGCGTATTTTTGAAAACAAGTTACCTCGTGAGAATGCTGTGCCTGCGGGTATTACGGCATTGTCATTACGTACCCTGTTGAATGAACCGGTGTGCCCTGAGTATGCGATTAGCCGTGATACCTGGAAAGCAATGGATAAAGCGGGGGTTGACATTATTCCTGTAGAAGAGCCTGGTACCTGTTTATTGCAGGTTTGGTGTTATGCCCCGAAGCATTTGCAAGTGGATGAGGGCGTTGACCCGTTTTCATTGTTTCTTAGTTTGCAAGGTACAAATGATGAACGTATTGAAATGGCACTGGAAGACATGATGGGACAGTTAATATGATTAAGGGGTTAGATAAGTTTCGAGAGCATTTTTTTGGGTTTGCCGACCACTATGTATTAATTGGTGACGCAGCTTCTAACTTGGTATTGGATGAAGCCGGAGTCGAGTTTCGTGTGACCAAAGATTTAGACATTGTGCTTTGTGTGGAAGCTCTGAACATTGAGTTTGCAAATGCCTTTTGGGGATTTGTAAAAGCGGCTGGTTATCAAAATCAACAGCGCAGCATGGATAAGAAAATATTTTATCGTTTTAATGAGCCGAAAGATAAAAGCTATCCATTTATGTTGGAATTATTTTCACGAAAACCGGATATGTTTGTGTTGGGAAATGATAGCGATTTAACGCCAATTCCTATAACAGATTATGTGCATAGCTTGTCTGCTATTTTATTAGATGACGATTATTACCAGTTTATTCATCAGCACAAAATTGAAATAGATAATGTGGCCGTTATTACCCAGGATTGTCTAATACCGTTAAAGGCGAAGGCTTGGCTAGATTTGTCAGAGCGTGAGAATGCAGGTGAAATTGTTGATTCAAAAAATATTAAAAAACATAAGAATGATATTTTTCGTTTATTTCAGATAGTCTCACCCGAAGTAAAAATTGCACTGCCTGAAACAATTTCAAGGGACATGAAGTTATACCTTAATGCTATTTCAGAAGAGAGTGATTTATCGTTGAAACCGTTTGGTTTGGCAGGGTTAGGCGTTTTAGATGTGATCGGTACGCTAAGAAAAGTGTATGGCCTTACAGAATAAGATGGTAAGAGTAAATGAATGTAGTTTCAATAATGTGGCCATCTTTATTGTGGAGAGATAGGTGCGGTGTTGAGCCTGTGGACGTAATTGACCGCATAAATTGAGTGTACATAAAATAAGAAGGTTTGTAGCTTGATGGGGGCTTAATCTTGGGTATGAGGTGGGGACGCTAATGTAAATAAAGGCTAATCAAGCGGCATAATAAGTTTTAGGTGGCCCCGATTTTTTGGGTTGCTATAAACTGAATCATCCATTGGGCAATAGTCAGTTCATCGGTAGTTTTTTTCAGGGATATTATCCCTTGCCTAAATGTCGGTTCGCCTAAACGATTACGGCGATATTGCATGAGTGTTTCCGCATAGTCTTTTGAAAATTCAGGGTGTCCTTGAATGGCTAATATATTGTTGCCTATCTGGTACATGCCATAGGGGCAAAATTCACTTCCGGCTAGGTGTTCTGCATTGTCGGGCAGCGTTGTTACTTGGTCCTGGTGGCTTACCAACAGACGGTATGCTGGCAATGAAGGCAACACCAGTCTTTTTGGCCGTGTGTGGTGTATGAGTGCACACCGACTCCCCAGCCGTTGTTTGATTTTTCTGTTTTTCCTCCAAATGCCTGGGCAACTAACTGATGGCCAAAGCATATCGCCACATGTTTTATATTTTGTTCATCCAGGTGAACGATAAAGTCTTGAAAAACACCAATCCAGGCATCGGTGTCGTAGACACTGGCCTTGCTGCCGGTTGAAATATAGGCATCACATTCATGAATGTCATTGGGGTAGGTGCCATGTTGTACGTCATACACCCGAAATTCCAGTTGGGGGCTTATCTGCTTGAGGAGTGATTCAAACATAGCGGGGTACTCACCAAACTGGTGACTAAATTCAGATTTGACGGTATCCGTCTGTAATATTCCAATAATCATGCTATATCTTTATATAGTGACAAAATCATAGTTTTGGGGAGTTTTGGTGAGTTTTTCTGGTTTATGTTGGGTCTTATTGAGAGTAGTTTGTTTTATTGGGGTAAATAGACAGTGTTTAGTACGTTTTAGTCATTAACTGGGGCTCATTTAATGCTACCAAGACAAGTTAAAACCATTACAGATGCTCGAAAAATAATCAAATCGAGGGGCATCTCACATGTAAAAGTAGGGGTGTTTGATGTTGATGGTATCTTGCGAGGAAAATACCTGTCGAGCAAGAAATTTTTATCGTCTCTGGAAAAAGGATTCGGATTTTGTGACGTAGTGCTTGGTTGGGATTCTAACGATCAACTATACGACAATGTCGACTATACCGGTTGGCATACCGGGTATCCCGATGCGCCCGTGCGTATTCTGCCTGAAACGTGTCGTGAAATACCGTTTGAGCCAAAGACCTTGTTTTTTCTTTGCGAGTTTTCCGCACCCGCAGACCGACTTTGTCCCCGTGGCATTTTGCAGCGAGTTATTGAAAAAGCAAAAAATATGGGTTTTTCCGTGCTTGCGGGCTTTGAGTATGAGTTTTTTGTATTTGAAGAAACACGCGAATCGATCCGTAAAAAACATTATCGTCATTTAAAACCATTGGCACCGGGCCATTTTGGCTATTCGGTGTTACGCAACAGTGTTGATGCTGAAATATATCAGCAAATTCTGGACTTAAGCGAAGCAATGGATTTTCCTATCGAAGGTTTGCACGAAGAAACCGGGGCAGGAGTCCTGGAGGCCGCGATTGGTGTTGACTCTGCATTGAACGCTGCTGATAAGGCCGCGTTGTTTAAAACATTCACGAAAATTATTGCTCAACGAAATGGTCTGTTGGCGACTTTTATGGCCAAGTGGTCTCCTGAATGGCCGGGGCAAAGTGGCCACATCCATCTCTCGTTAAAAGATGAAAATAACAACGTTGATAAGAACAACGTTGATAAGAACAGCGTGTTTTTTGATGAAAATGCTGCTGATAATATGAGTAAAATTATGCATCAGTTTGTAGCGGGACAGCAAAAGCTCATGCCGGAATTTATGGCCATGATCGCGCCAACCATTAATTCATATTCCCGCTTAGTGCCAGGATACTGGGCCCCGACCGTCGCAACATGGGGTGTGGATAATCGTACGTGTGCGCTCCGGGTGATTGCCGGTAGCGAAGAGGCGCAACGAGTTGAATATCGAGTGGGTGCGGCTGATGCAAATCCGTATCTCATTTTAGCCGCTGCATTAGCGTCTGGTTTGGCGGGAATAGAACAAGGTTGGGAAACTGAGCCAAAAGTGACAGGTAATGCCTATGATCAATCCTTTCCCGCGCATATGCAGCTCCCCGTAACACTGTGGGATGCTGCGCAACGGATAAAAGCTTCTACTGAAGCAAGAAAAATGTTTGGTGATGACTTTGTAGAGCATTTCGCCGCCAGTCGCGAATGGGAAGAAAGGGAATTTCGCAAACATATAACGGACTGGGAACTCGCACGTTACATGGAAATTATATAATTGTTTCAGTATAGGCCAGGCGGTTACCGGACTGTGTAGTACTGTGTTGTACTGAGATGTACCCTTTAGCATTGTCGATTTATTTATCCCGTCATACTAGGCCCAACCTTCACCGGTGTGACGAGGAGTGGTTTATTTGAGGTTACTATTGAATGACTGAGTCTTTAGAGATAATTTCACCGGTGGATGGCCGTGTTTACGCGCGGCGACATTACGCTACTGACACAGACATCAATAAGGCGCTTGATTTAAGCGTTAAAGCGCAAATCTTATGGCAACAATCACCACTGCCGGAACGACAGGAAATTTGTCTGGCCGCAGTCGATGCATTGCTGAATAAACAAGAGGAGTGTGGAGAAGAACTAAGCTGGCAAATGGGCCGACCAATACGCTATACACCGGGTGAATTAGACGGCTTTGCAGAACGAGCCCGATATATGATTGGCATTGCCGAAAAACAACTGGCACCGATTAGTATTGATGACCATTGTATTGGTGATAATAGTGTTGATCAAAAAGGAGATGTGACTCGCTATATTCAGCGTAAAGCACTCGGCATTGTATTTTCCATAGTGCCCTGGAATTACCCCTATCTCACGGCTGTCAATTCCATTATTCCGGCACTTATGGCGGGCAATGCGGTGTTGATGAAACCTTCCATGCAAACCGCGATTACAGGCGAACGGATTGCGGAAGCTTTTAAGGAAGCACAGTTACCTGAAGGTATATTCCAACACTTATTTCTTTCTCATGAATCTACCCATAAACTTATTGCGTCACCCAAAATTAACTCTGTGGTTTTTACGGGGTCTGTGTCGAGTGGAAAAAGGATCGAACAAAAGGTGGCAGGTCGGTTGATTGATATTGGTTTAGAACTTGGCGGTAAAGACCCCGCGTATGTACGTGCAGATGCGGACATTCAATTCGCGGTAGAGAATATCGCCGATGGTGGGTTTTTTAATTCAGGTCAATCATGTTGCGCTATTGAGCGGGTTTATGTTCATGCAGATGTTCATGATCAATTTGTCGAAAACCTGGTAGAAACGGTAAGGCAGTACCGTCTAGGAAATCCTCTTAATCCTGACATTACATTAGGACCAATGGTTAATACCCAGGCAGCTGAACGTGTCAGAACACAGATTCGCCAGGCGATAGATAAAGGGGCGATAGGGTGTGTTGATGTGAACGATGTTATTGTTGAAAGTGACCACAATAGCCAAGCTTACCTTGCACCTCAGGTGTTGACGAATGTGGACCACACAATGACGATAATGTCTGAAGAAACATTCGGCCCCGTGGTGGGGGTGATGAAAGTGACGTCAGACGAACAGGCCATTCAATTAATGAATGATAGCCGTTACGGGTTAACCGCTTCCGTGTGGACTCAAAATCAACAAGCCGCCATTACCATTGGTGAACACGTTGAAACGGGCACCTGGTTTATGAATCGTTGTGATTATCTGGATCCAGCCCTTGCGTGGTCTGGCGTTAAAAACTCCGGTAAAGGCTGTAGTTTATCGGAACTGGCCTATGATAAATTGACGAGACCAAAATCATTTTACCTCAGGAAATTACAACAATAGAGGCCATTTACAATCAGTAACTAAAATCCGCCAGTTACTCATTAACCCGCAGTTATAAGTAGCAATAAATGGCAATAAGTAGTAATAAATAGTAATAAATAGTAATAAAGAAAAGCATCTATGAACAAACCATCAAACCACTTGCAAGGCAGCTGGAATTACCCGACCACAATGTGGTTTGGGTGTGGCCGAATCAATAAATTGCCATCCGCCTGTTCCATGTTGGGTATGCGAAACCCCTTGCTCGTTACGGATCCGGGGCTTGCCAAATTACCGATGATTCCAGAAGCCATAAAGGTCAACCAGTTAGCGGGAATCGCAACAGGGATATTCAGCGCCATTAAATCAAACCCCAATGGGGAAAATATAGACGCGGGCGTTCAATGTTATCAAAAGGGAGGGCACGATGGTGTCATTGCTTTTGGCGGGGGCAGTGCTGTTGATGCGGGTAAGGCTATTGCGCTAATGGCAGAGCAATCACTCAGTCTTTGGGATGTAGAGGATGTCGGTGATAATTGGCAACGTGTAAATATCGATAAAATAGCTCCGATAATTGCAGTACCGACGACAGCGGGTACGGGCTCCGAAGTGGGCCGCGCTTCAGTGATTGTAAACGCTGCACAGCATCGAAAGGTGATTATATTCCATCCAAAAATGCTGCCCGGTATTGTCATTTCTGATCCTCAATTAAGTGTTGGATTGCCCGCCAATATCACCGCCGCGACGGGAATGGATGCGTTATCACATAATTTGGAAGCATACTGTGCGCCGGGCTATCACCCCATGGCAGAGGGTATTGCGCTGGAAGGAATGCGGTTAATTAAACAGTGGTTGCCTGTTGCCTATCATGAACCGGGAAACCTGGAAGCGAGAAGTCACATGCTCATCGCATCCAGTATGGGTGCAACGGCTTTTCAAAAAGGTCTGGGCGCAATGCACGCCTTGGCGCATCCACTGGGGGCGATATACGATGCGCATCACGGGTTGTTAAATGCGATTTTAATGCCTTACGTTCTTGCATACAACTGTGCTTATAACCGTGAATCCATCGAAGGTAAAATGCAGCACTTGTCACGAGTCCTAGGCTTGACGTCTGCAAGTGTAAACGCCGTGTTAGATTTTATTATGGCATTACGAAAAAGTATCGACATCCCGAATGATTTACAATCCATTGGTATTGGTTTGGAGCACGTGCCAAAAATCGCAAAAATGGCCACTCAAGATCCCTCAGCGGCAGGAAACCCTGTATTACTGACGGAAGAAAATTATGCCGAATTACTGACTAATGCAATAAATGGCCGACTGCACGGTTAAAATGAGTGAAGTGAGTAATGTGCGTGGGGACGGCGGTAAAAAATAGCGCGAGGCATGGCTAACGCGGACAAAACATTATCGGCTTGTTAGCGTCTCCTGGATGTCAGTAATGGATTTAACCCAGGGGCTTGTTGCCTTCAGCGACGTTGACAGGTTATCAATGGCGGATTGAGCAAGGTTTATCGTTTCATAACTCCCTAAAATGAGAGTGTACCAACTTTCACTGTTTCTTTTTGTTTGATAATAGGCGGCATTATTTCCAAGGTTATTATCGCGAATAAAGCGTTTCAAGGCATTTTCATTACTGCTGGCAATGAGCTGAATAGTGTAGTGCTGCTCCGGTTGACGTAAGATCCAGCGTTCACTTTTTGAGTACGACGTCAGCGTCTTTTTTGGCAATGTTTCAAACATCGCCATTACTGTACTATCCGGGGTTGAGTCTACGTCTGAGCTTGAGCCTGACATGATAAGAGAAGAAGGCTCGATGGTGGATACCCTTTCTGAATAAATAGTTGGTTGATTGGTTGATGGATTAGTTGATTGAAAGTCATCGTTGACGTCACCGCTAAACAGTCTGGAATATTCAGGTGTTATGAGAATGGATTCACCGATATTTTCCGACGCATTTTCGTCAATGTTTCTTCCTGCTAAGGCGATTCTTCGTAATGCGATAACCGCATTCCCATTCCCCTGATTTGCTGAGGCGATTAGCCATGTAACCGCCTGAGAGATATTTTCTGGTGTACCCATTCCGTTATACAACATATAACCCACGCTATATTGGGCGTCCGCATCGCCCTGTTCAGCCAAAGGTATTAATCGGAGAATCGTGCTTTTATAGTCTTCTGGTTTCACCCGGGAAAAAGTTTTTGGGGTGTCTGCAGGGCTATTATTACTGACTAGCGGTTTCTGCGGGACACTGGATTCAGACGCAGTAATAGAAAATTCCGATTTAATGACCCTTGTCGAGGTCGTGCAGCCTGTGGCAGTAGTGAAGAATATAGCAACCACCAGGAGCGCCTTTAACGCTGTTACTGTTAATTTCATCTGTATAATTTACACTACTCTTTTCAGGTATTGCAATGGTTTATCATGCCGTTAACCGCTTTTTTTAGGGTTTCCATGGCTGGCGTAGGCTTGCAAACAAAGGGCATCTATTCTTTAGTCAGCTACACGTTGTTTTTTGTACTCATTAGTATCTACAAACCCCAAGCCTTATCGTCGATCAAGGGCGATCAAGGGTAGCGATCAAGCGATCAAGGGGGCAGCGATCAAGGGGTGTCAGACTCGTTGGTTGGTCAGGTAGGGCGGCACGTTATTTGTGCCCACCGTTTCTGACAGACGTGAAGACCTTTTACAATAAAACCTAACGCCAATTATCTTAGTTTTTAAAAAACCTAACTATCAACGAGTCTGACCCTTTGATTCCCTTTGATTCCGCTTTGATTCCATCGTTTACCTTTAGTCGCTAAGCATTCTATTTCCGTATCTTGTGATTGAGTTGGTGTTTTTTTGGGGGCGCAGGCTTATAACGACGTTGGAATAATTGAAATGCTGAGTAAACTGCATACTAATGGCGGCTTTATTGGTAAAGATGACATAATTAGATTCCCCTACAACCCCAAGCAACAAGATTATTTGACCTTATGCCATGTATGGTAATATTGCTTAATAGAAATTTTATTGTGTTTTTTATATTCTACGAATATGTTTTTTTTATTATAGTTGTAGTCTGTAGTTAGCTTATCCAATCCAATATTAATAAAATTAATAGAAACTTAAAATCCCGTTATTTTGATCATATCAATTCAAAGTAATTAAATGAAGTTGATTTAATGTTTGTTCATCATACAATTAGTGTGCTTTGACAGCAAAAAGTGAATTTCAAAATCCAAGCAATACAATTAGAATAACTCACTTGTAAGTGTCAATTGTGAAATTTAGAAATTCTTTTTTAGAACAATAAACTTACACCACATAAAAAATGATTAAATTATTTAACGTGGTGTAATGTTCAGATATTCAGCAACCAATCAAATTGTCAACCATGGCAAATTTACCAACAAATTCCTTGATAGCCAGGTTGGTCAGACAAATTATGAATCCTAACCAAATCCACAATATTTTGATCACCTCTTAGTTTATTAGAAATTGACTTGAACTCGTCGTCATTTGTACCAATAACCAAAGTTTCCGCATGTTCAATCACATCATCAACAGAATCTGCCATCAAATTATAAATATGTGGAATGTGTTCTCGTATATATTCTTTGTTTGCACCAACAAGGGAAGCCACTGACACATTTTTATCGTACAATCTCAAGTCATAACCCTTGCCTACCAATCGCTCAATAACTTCAACAACAGGACTCTCTCGCAAATCATCTGTTCCAGCTTTGAAAGCAAAACCAAGAATGCCAATTTTTTTCTTCTTACCGCCGTTGACGATCATTTGCATTCCTCGCTCCACTTGATAACTGTTATTTGGCAAAATGGAGTTCAAAATAGGCACCTCTAAATCTAAGCTCTTCGCTTTATAAGTTAGTGCACGTACATCTTTTGGTAAACAAGAGCCACCAAATGCAAAACCCGGTTTTAAATAGTAAGGTGAAAGATTTAATTTGGTATCTTGACAGAAAATATCCATTACTTCGTGTCCGTCAACATTCAGTTCTTTACTTATGTTTCCAATTTCGTTCGCGAAACCCACTTTAAGTGCGTGCCAAACATTATCGGTATATTTCACCATTTCAGCGGTTTCAATTGATGTTTTAATCATGGGTGCTTCAAAATCTTTATAAAGTGAAGCGAGTATGTCACCACTGCGGTTATCAGTTTCGCCAATTACTGTTTTTGGGGGATTAAAGTAATCATATACAGCGGTGCTTTCTCTTAAGAATTCTGGATTGTTACAGACACCGAAATCAACGCCCACCTTTTTTCCCGAAAATTTTTCTAATGTCGGGATAACAACAGACCGCATACTGCCAGGTAACATTGTGCTTCGCGCAACTACAGTATGAAAAGATTTTTTCTCTTTTAAGAAAGTGCCTATTTCCTCACACACACTGACGACATATTTTAAATTTAAGCTTCCATTAGGATTACTCGGTGTACCGACACAAATTAGTGAAATTTCACTGTTTTTGATTGCATCTTCAGCATCAGTTGTAGCTCTTAATCGTCCAGACTTAACATTTTGCGAAATTATTTCACCAATGTCTTTTTCAATAATTGGACTCATGCCGTTATTTATTGACTCAACTTTCGGTGTGTAAAGATCAACACCTATTACATTGTGGCCTTGTTTTGCTAAACAACCAGCAGAGACTGCACCAACGTAACCCAAACCAAAAATACTAATATCCATATTATTTCCTCAACCTCGTTAATGATTTTTAAAAATTTATTGTTATGTCTAAATAAAACATCAGTGACGACGTTAAAATTGAAACCCAAAATAACGTTAAATAACTTGCCATTGAGTTTTGAAAAAAAGCAATCAAACGCCCGCTTTTTGATTTGCCTATTTGATTCCCTCGATTCATCCATCTTTGTTTCGGCAATCGAAAAATCATATAAACTTTAACGATTGAATTTAGCAATTGATTGATAAATAGGAAAAAAGGGAAACTAATTTGAATTCGACCTGCATAGGGAAATAATAATAATGAAAGAAAAGTTCGCGTAAATAATACCCAAATCAAATAAACAAGCAAAATCATGGGAGAAATAAAAATGGAAAGTAAAATAGCGCTTAAAGGCCCGATGAGTGTTGTCCACATCGCAATTCTTTGATCAACAATACACCACCAGATAAAAGGCCCTACCAGTTTAGGGCCCAATGCAATTGCGCGAGAACCATTTCGTAACATATTACCTGACCAGCGCATCAAGTTTTGAATCATTCTTTCTTTACCATTACCTTCGATTCGCTCTACTGTGACAACCAAGGCATCTGGGACATAGAACATCCTCGAGCCGGATTTAAGTAACCAATACCAAGTACTTTTATCATCGCCGGATAAAAATCTAAAATCATTCCATAACCAATGATTTAGGTGGTCAGCTTCGATGGTGCGGATAAAATCATGTTTAACAACATGTTTAGCGCGGAAAATTGACATACGACCCGTTAGAGTAAGTACTTTATTTGAAAGTGCATGAGATTGCATGGCCATGTGCCGTTGAGCAAAACGCATTGTTAACCAAGCCCGAACCCATTCGGGGCCTTCTTCCACAACGACTTTTTCATCTGTCGTGAGCGCGTTTAATTCGGGGTCTAATTCAAAAAAAGGTAAACAACGCGGCAAGCATTCTTCAGCAAGAATGGAATCACCATCCATAAAAATCACAGGGTCATTTCCATCGACACCATGACGAGACATAGCACGCAGTGTTAAACCAATAGCAAAACGTTTTCCAGGTTTATTTTGTCGAACAATAAAAGTTTCAATATCTAATCCATCAGCATATTGATTCATAAATAATTCAATTATGTCCTCATCATATTTATCACCGCAGCCGATAAACAATTTAGTAGGTACATTTACTTTTCGCGCTTCTCGTACGATGCTTGACAACACTTTTTCAGTAATTTTTTTGTCTTCGCGATAAGTTGTCATCATAAAATAGAGATTGTTTGGTCGCCAACCATTGTCCCAAACAGCATCTGCTCTTTTTCTTTTTGTTGGAAAGACAAATTTTGAAAATATTTGAGCACGAACGAAATGGACGCCCCACCAACCATATCGCCAAAGACCGATAATACTCATTGTAATTGCCAGTTGCAGGGTTTCGTTCTGCCACAATTGGTTAGGCACGTTATCGATCAAAAAATACAAGAAGAGAAATAAAAATATTAAATTAATAACATCGATCATTCGCCAAACAAATTTTCTCGAACTGTCTTTTAACTGGTTTTCCATAATAATTTTCTTAAAATATAAAATGTTAATTTTTCATTTTTAATATGGATATATTCCGGCCTCTCAAGAAGAAAGCCGGTTATTGTTCTGTGAACCCATTGACTTCTTGAAAAGCGTCCAATATCAAATACACCATTTTTCGCTGCATATTTAAACCCTGCATGGCTTCTGTTTTCATCTATTGGAACAGAGGATTGATCAAATTCATTACCGATTTTACCATTTACAATTTTTTCGAGAGAAAAATCAAAAGCACGATTGACAAGGTAAGTGCAACACTGAGTGAGTAGCTCTATCTCGAGCCAAGCCTCCAAGTTGTATACATGGTAGAAAAGCGAATCTCGTTGAATATAATCAATTGACTCGCCACTTTTGCTCAAGTTTAACATAATATGTTCTTGTGCTATTTGTTTCGTTTTTAACAAATCCACCTTGTTACCTAAAACCAAATTTAATAAAACTAACATTTTAATGTGGTGTGTTTTATGATTATTGGATTCAGTAATGTTGCCGAATTGCCAATGTACTTTTGCAGTTTTCAATTTGTTAAAATAGGTAATCAGTGCCAATCGGTCGGCATTCTCCAAATCAGGGCATATAATTGAATAAGTCCAAATTAAACTTTCTAAGCGCGTTTCGTTTATAGGGTGCCCAGTGGGAATGTTTTTTATTGACCATTCGAGTAAAAATGTTTGGGCATAATAAAAATACTTCATCTCCCCCGTTATTTTATATGCGATTGCAGATAATGTTGATCTATCAGCATCACGAAAAGCTTTTCGTGATGCAATAAACGATGATTTTTTTGAGTTTGTAACGCCCGCACTGTCCAGTGTTTTTACTACATATACTTCGTTGTGAAGAAATTTATCAACTTTTCTTACTAATTTGTCGAGTTTAACTTTGTGCATTTCACTGAACTCAGAATCAAATTTACTAGGCCATAATCCAGAATGACATATAACTTCACTTCCCACAGAGTAAGTTGAAATAAACCCCAAAAATATAAAACAAAAAAATCTAAAGTTTTGTTTTATATTTTTACTCAATGTGTTTTTCATCGGCATTCACCATGGAAAAAACAAAATTAGAAATATCCTTAAATTGTGGAAAATCATCTGTAAAATTTCGTTTTGAAAACTCTACCAGTACTGGAAGACCAATTGGCTGGGAAGCAATATATTGTTTATCGATCTCGGCGGAAAATTGCAGTATTACCCTCACTAAATTATCTGATTTATGTTGATTTGAAATTGATAAATTACGACTTTCCTGAAACGAGGTGTTTTCGATCTTGATGACTTTTGCTTGCAGAAAATTTCCACCGACTAATATTTTCGCCGGTTTATTTAAAACCACAGTAGCCAGTTCATTGGCAGAAATAAATGCCTCTATTTCACGTTCACCACCCAGTGAAATAAGTAATAAAGGCTCACCTTTTGTTACGATTTGCTGCTGATTGGAATATAAAGAAACGATTTTCCCCTCAGATGGTGCAGTTACAGTTAGCCTGGATTCTCTATTTTTTAGCAATTGATATTTCTGCTTCTCTAATTTAACTTTTTCTTTTGCTGATTCAATGGAAAAAATGAGTTCGGTTACTTCTCCTTCTAATCTATTGTCGGTATAAAAACGACCTCTCTTCGTTTCTTGAATTGCACGTTCCGATATTTTCTGTTTAGCTCTGGCGACAATTAGGTCTGCGTTGAGTGTAATTATTTTCTCTTTGATATCATCAATGCTTTCATCGCTTGTCATACCATTTTTATGGAGATTTATAAGACGTTGTTTGCGCTTTTTCGTTAAATCTATTTTTTGCTCAATCGAAATTGTAATCGCTTTCGCAATATTAAGTTTATCAAAGCCAAATTCGCGGTAACTATCGATCTTCTCCTGCTGAGCATGCAATCTATTTTTCATTTCTTGTAAATTCACATTGGCAGATAGTACGTTTATATGTGCGAGTTCGGCCGATTCAACTATTTGATCATTTTGCACGAAAATTAAAGGATCATTGAATTTAATAAGGTCGCCGGGGTTTTGATAAATCTCTTGTATAGTTCCAGCATGTGGTGCTTTCACGACACGCTCTAAGCCACGAATGGCTGCATTTTCAATTTTTAACGTATAAATATTACTGTAAATGGAATTTAAAGTGTAAATAAATAATAACGCACCAATGAATAAGTAACTGCCACCGATGATAATGGGTTTCAACTTTCGTCTTTTAATCGGCACTTTGTTCGCGCTGGCATCAGGATTTTCTGAAACCAAAGTCACAGGAATATCCAAACGTTTGATGGTTTCATCAATGGTTGACATTTCGCCTTGCAACAATGCGTTTGCAAAATGATTAAGTAATGCTTTCTGCGGATCATCCAAGTTGATAAATTGACACGCCAAGCAATGCTTATCACTGTCGATACGCATAACAATAGCGTTTGTATAAAAATTAATATTAAAATGATTAAACGATATTGACAGATTAATTTCTATTTTTTCCGATGTGGGAATAAATTCCTTAAATTCAAAAACACTAAAGCCGCCAACACTCCAATTGCTCGTCGTGTATTTTTTTCCCTTTATTAATATTTTTATAGGGGACTGAATACGATAATTTCGTCTTTGACTTGGAGCTTCTCTTGTTATTCTATTTGATGTATGCATTAGAATTCTTTTGTCGTTTTAAACAGACGTAATTTATTCTCAATAAAATATTATTGTCATTTTAAATGACAATAAATTAAATCTAATTTTTAATTGTATTTCTGAGCTAGCAGACTTTAGATTATTATAACAGATTAGAAGTAGAACATTTAGCTGATTGTGAATTTTTATTAAATATTAAAACCACGTCCTGAGGACGTGGAGCAGGTTCGAAGGCTATGGCCTCTAGAACCAAAAGGTCTGCTCATGCTACTAATTTAGGGTCGCCACGACGCTAAGATTAGGAGAAAAGCATGAGCAGATTTAGCAAATTATCACATGTATTATGGCATTGTCAGTACCATATTGTATGGGTTCCGAAGTACCGTTATAGAGTGTTGACGGGTAAGGTTGGTTTTGAAGTCTTAAAAACGCTAAGGGTTTATACCGAAAGATTGGGCTGTGAGGTGGTTGAGATTAATATTCAGCCAGACCATGTTCATTTGTTGGTGAAGGTGCCTCCGAAGGTGGCGATATCGAAGTTGTTGGGTACGGTGAAAGGAAAAACAGCCTTACAAATATTCAAGCAGTTTCCGCGATCAAGGGGGCCGATCAGATCAAGGGGGCCAGATCAGATCAAGGGGTCAGACTCGTTGGTTGGTCAGGTAGGGCGGCATATTATTTGTGCCCACCGTTTCTGACAGACGTGAAGACCTTTTACAATAAAACCTAACGCCAATTATCTTAGTTTTTAAAAAACCTAACTATCAACGAGTCTGACCCTTTGATTCTCTCTTTGATTCTAATATCAAGCCAACTATATGATTCAC
>NVUB02000011.1 GCA_002401775.2 Ectothiorhodospiraceae bacterium | reverse complement strand
GTTGTTCCTCGTGTTGTTCCCCATGTTGTTGCCGGTAGTTTTGCGCTGTTCCTGCTGTTCTCTTCATTTACGGTGTTTGCTGGCCCGGTGGATATTAATACCGCTGACGCCAACACCTTCGCCACTGAACTTATTGGAATCGGTGCCTCCAAAGCCGCCGCCATTGTGGCTTACCGCGAGGCAAATGGTCCGTTCAAACGGTTGGAGGATCTGATTAATGTGAAAGGTGTTGGCGAAAAGACATTAGAGAAAAATCGGGCAATGTTAATGGTTCAAGAAAAACAGTAAAACATTATCGCCTACACTTGGCCGCCGGGGTTTTGCTCGGCATCGCAACTTCACTGGATATACTTCACCGGATATATTGGTGTCATTTAACATTAAATGGCACCAATTGTCCGGTGAAGTCGTTTTATGGGGTGTATATAAAAAGTTTGGTTAGAAGTCTGGCTAAAAATCTGGCTAGAGGTCGAAAGATAGGGCTAGTAATGAGTGCAAGCACGGAAATTAAAAGGTAAGTGCATCTGAATCAAGGATGATAAATCATGGTTAAAATTGATAGATTTATCAAGACCCATTAGTTTTTTTGATCGAACTTGGGGTTTGAGTAGGGATTAATTGGAGGGTAACTAAGGATTAAATAGGGGTTAAATAAGGATTAAATAGATAAAAACCATGATATAGCGTTGTCTTGATACCACTATAAGTTTAGCCACCAGACAAAGGAATAGTGTTACAATACGGCTCCAAATTACGCTGGAAACCGTTATAAAGCATGACTTTGCCAGATAAACCCTGGATAATTTGAGTGATTTGCTCGCTCGATCGAGAAAAAGGGTTCAAGGAAAAAGGATTTAAGTAAAAAGGTTCAAGGGAAAGGCTCAAAGATAAGGGTTTTATAATAAATTAAAGATCAAAGCGATAGAGAATAGCGCTTTGATCTGAAAAAAGAGACGCCATGCTCAGGTGTCACTGTTAAATTTACAGGCTCAAATTTTAGGGTGAGTTGCAGGAAATACCGTAATGACCAGAAATCCTCCCACGCAAGAACACAATCTGCCTCCATATATGTACGATAATGCCTACGAAGATGAAATTAATCTCGTGGATATCTGGCTGGTATTAATGAAGCGCCGCCGCTACGTCGCTGCTGTTGCCGGTTTATGTGTGCTAGCCGGAATACTCTATGCGTTAATGCTGCCCGCCAAATACCAATACAGCACCTCAATTGAGATCGGTTCTCGTTCGGGCGCTGCCAGCCTTGATGGCATCGAAACACCAGAGACCGTATTAGCCAAAATTACCGAAAGCTATATCCCACTGGCACGTCAGGATTACCTTACGCAGCACCCTGAGTTGACCGGTGTACCCAATGTCACGGCGAGAATCCCCAAAGGAAGCCAGATTGTCGTTCTGAATGGCAAAGGCCCCGAAACTCAAGGTGAGGCGCATAAGGCCGTGCAACAAGCTGTGGTTGATCTGGTTAAAAAAGACCATGGCCGAATCATCAATGTGTTGAGAAAAGAAACGGAAATTCGTCAAAACCAAGCATTAGCAAAGCTTGAAGAGCTGAAAGACAGTGCCACCTTGATTCAGGCGAGGGAAAAACGCCTGGTCGACATTTCAGTATTACTGACGAGTCAGGCCGAAGGGGTGAGAGAAGACCTGGCCCGTGCAACCTCTGATCGTGCCCGTGCCATTGCAGAAACGAAAGACGAATCCCGCGCTTTGACGTTGATGATGCTTGAAAATGGTATGCAGCAATACCGTCAACGGTTGGCTCAAATTGATGAGCGCTTAAAAATCAAACTTGTGGATCAGCGTGATTCACTGGCAAAGAAACTGTCAGATAACAACCGCTCGCAACTCAACCAGCAAGACAACATTGCCAAGCTAAAAATTCAGCTTAATAACTTACGTGAGACACGCGCACTGATGCCACCCATGCGTTCGTCGGAAGCCACTGGCCCAGGAAAATCGCTTATCGTATTGTTATCGCTGGTGTTAGGGCTAATGTTAGGGGTATTCGTGGCATTTTTTGCGGAGTTCCTTGCCAAAGTGCGTAATCAAAGCGCCGCAGCATAAGTGTGACGGTCAGCGGTATTGTTAAATGGCGCTTTTTTTAACTTAAAGAGTATTACTAAACAACGTAACTAAACAACGTAACTAAACCGCATTACTAAACAGTACCGCACATAAACCACCCGCAGCACACCGCCAACAGTAGACGCTCTTAGTCGACAGTAGCCGCTTTGAGACCCGCTGGCGGGTTTTTTACCGTCACACCGGCGTAGGCCGGTGTCCAGGGGTTCACCAAAAGTGGGCGATCTTTAGATTCTGGCCTTTTTACCCTTTGGGGCAAAACAACCTAAAGGCCGCTAGTGCCCCAGAAGGAGAGCCCCAGAGGGCAGGCGCTAAAATGACGGTATTCACCGCGAGCTGCGGGAATTGCAATCACCGCAATTAACTGTCACCGTAAAATAGTATGCTAAGTCGCACGTACGATAGACTTAATCGCAAATAACCTTTTCATCAGCTTCATCAACTCTGGCTTCCCATGAAAATCCAACCAGTCATATTGTCCGGCGGTGCCGGTACTCGCCTTTGGCCATTGTCTCGGGAGCAATACCCGAAGCAGTTATTGGCATTTCAGGGCGAAAAAACCCTGCTACAGCAAACCGTTCAACGCCTGGATGGTTTGTCGACAGTAGTGGGGCAGGTCGCTGGGCCCATCATTGTTTGTAATGAACAGCATCGTTTTTTAGTCGCAGAACAGCTACGTACCATCAACCATCAGTCAGAAGCAATATTGCTTGAGCCTGAAGGTAGAAATACGGCGCCGGCATTAACAGTGGCCGCGCTGGTAGCCCTTAAACAGGGCAACGACCCCGTATTATTGGTCATGCCCGCCGACCATGTGATCACCAATATTGCTGCGTATCATTTAGCGGTAAAGGCCGCCGCAACACTGGCCGAAGACGGAGCACTGGTCACCTTTGGAATAGTGCCAACGGCACCAGAAACCGGTTTCGGCTACATCCGTAAAGGCGGCCCTGTCACGGCCCCTGATACTAATGCAGAAGGGGCTAGCCAGTCCTCAGCCCTTAGTCCTCAGTCCTATTATTTAGATGTATTCGTCGAAAAGCCCGATGCGCAAACAGCCCAGGCCTACGTGGACTCAGGTGAATACCTCTGGAACAGCGGCATGTTCGTGATGAAGGCTTCAGTATGGATTGAGCAAATGAGGCAATTTCAGCCCGACATGCTTACCGCCTGCCAACAATCAATCGAAAAAGCCTCCGAAGATCTGGATTTTTGCCGCCTCAATATTGAAGCATTCAAAACCTGCCCGAGTGATTCTATCGATTACGCTGTCATGGAAAAATTGGGTGGCGAGCAATCCAGTGATACCGCGCACACTGAAAGTGCCCTTGCCGCCATCGTTCCCCTTGATGCTGGCTGGTCCGACCTTGGCGCGTGGTCAGCGATATGGGAGGTCGGAGAGTCTTGTGCAGATGGCAATGTCAGTAAAGGCGACGTGATGTCACATAACTGCCATAACAGTTTATTTCACTCTGAACACCGTTTGGTCGCCGGCGTAGGGCTAGATAACATCGTAGTCGTTGAAACAGCCGACGCCGTCATGGTGGCACACAAAGACCATGCACAGGACGTCAAAAAAATTGTGGAGCGCCTAAAGGCAGACGGACGCAGTGAGCGACTGGTACATCGGCAAGTATATCGGCCCTGGGGCTCCTATGAAGGTGTCGATGCCGGAGAGCGCTTTCAGGTGAAACGTATCATTGTTAACCCCGGCGCAGCATTGTCCTTACAAATGCATCATCACCGAGCCGAGCATTGGATTGTCGTAAAAGGTACCGCACGTGTCACCTGCGGAGAGAAAGAATTTTTGCTGTCAGAGAATCAATCGACGTTCATACCCATCGGCGAAAAACACCGATTAGAAAATCCCGGCTCGCTACCACTGGAAATAATTGAGGTGCAGTCCGGTAGTTATTTGGGAGAAGACGACATCGTTCGCTTTGAAGATCGCTATGGCAGGGGTGAATTGACCAAATAACGAAGCAGCTTATCGATATGTCGCTATTTGAAAGTTTGCAGGGCTACAGACAGGTAGATTACCTCATTGTTTCGTGCATATAACATTGGCCCAGTTAATCTCTATGGGTTTAATTCCCCCGCTGCTCGCCTAAGAGCGCCTGCTATTGGTGCTGGGGAGTGGTTTATTGATTTCGAGTTAAGGCGATCCCTTCCTTGCCGCGCTGTCACTAATTTCACCACGATATGTAAGTAGCGGCTTCAGCCGCAAATGGTGCCCCACGACTTTTCGCGGCTGAAGCCGCTCCACAATGTTCCGGGTTGCCGCGAAATAGTACAGCATGAGAAAAATGGCTTGCTGGTGCCCGCTAAAGACACCAAGGCATTCGCTTTGTCCGTTGCGCAAATACTGAAATTGTACCAGCCAATGTCGGAGGTTAATCATACTTGTGTATACTGATTAGCTATACTACAATGTATAGTCATTAGATATGCAGGAGTGATTTGCCATGTCCAAAACAGCCCCTATCAACATGCGCGTCGAACCAAGCCAACATGCCTTATTAACCAAAGCCGCCGCTCTTCTTCATAAGGATAGAAGTGCTTTTATTTTGGATATTGCTTGTCGGGAAGCTGAAAATGTATTATTAGATCAGCGTCTTTTTTATTTGAACGAAGAAGATTTCAAGGCTTTTGAGGCGGCGCTGGTTGCCCCGATACCTGATAATGCCAAGCTTAAGCGATTACTGATGGAGCCATCACCTTGGGAGCAATAGTCTCTCCAAAACTGCTCAACGGTGAACATGATACAACACAATTTAACGCTGGCAGCTCATCCCTGAATGAATGGTTATATAAACGTGCCCTGAAAAATCAGGACAGTGGCGCCAGCCGGACTTTTGTGATCTGCGAGGGTCATCGAATCATAGGCTATTATGCTTTGGCGACTGGCAGCGTTGAGCGATTGATCGCGCCAGGTTCAATTGCTCGAAATATGCCAGAGCCTATTCCCGTCATTGTATTGGGGAGACTGGCCGTTGATGTTCAATACCAAGGGCGCGGTTTGGGCGCAGCTCTGCTCAAAGACGCTATACTGCGAACGTTAACCATTGCTCAGAATGTTGGGGTTAGAGGTCTGTTAGTTCACGCCATTTCAGAAGCGGCGAAGCAGTTTTATCTCAGCTATGGTTTTCAGGCCTCTCCTATCGAGCCAATGACATTGCTGCTATCCGTTCAGCACCTTAAAGGCTATTTTAAGGACTAAACCTCAGTGTTGCCCCGTTCTACGGGTGGTTATGATTTTTTTGCAAGAGGCTGTGAATGATATTGAGCGCTTTTATCATGTCCATCGAGTATAAATAATGCGTGTGATTGGTAAACGACAAATTCGCCCTATAGCGGAAAAAGCCTCCGGTGTCCTGTTAAAACAGGGTGCGGTTTTTAATGATGAAATTCACCGACTACCAACGGGAGCCGTTACTTATTTCCCTAAAGGGATTTATCGGTATAAAACGAATGAAGAGGCTAATGCCCATTGGGATTTATGCTTGATTGAAGGGATGGCTAGAAATGCCAAATAATGAGTATAGTCGGCCGGCTAATCTCGATGACCTTAAAAAAATTATTCGATCTCTTAATGAAAATAATGCTGAATACATACTGATTGGTCACGCTTGTCCGTAGTCAACATTCAGCACATTCGTTTTTGCTAGCGCTTAACGAATTCATGGAAGCCTTGGCCGGACAAACGATCCCTAAGAGCGCCCCCGATTTAAGTAACATTGATATCATTGCCGATGATGAAACTGAGCAAGCCATCATGTTGGCACGTTCGTATGCCCAGCGACGGCATGGTATGTGGGCCATAATCGATTCCATTTGGACGCGTGACCTGGCCGATTGGATGGGTGAGCGAACATGTCTCGAAGTGATGGCCGGAGCAGGCTGGCTGGCCAAGTCCCTGAGTGCTCACGGAGTTGACTTGGTCGCTACAGACCTTGATGTAAAAGCTAAGTGGGGCAAGCGTCCCACCGTTCACCCCGTTAAAGCGCTTGATGCGCTCACCGCGATTGTGCAACACCCCGAGGCTGAAGTCTTATTGGTCTCATGGCCGCCGTATGCCGACCCTATCATTGAACAAGTGGCAGAGGTGTGGGGGACTGAACGCCCCATTATCTATATTGGAGAAGCCAAAGGTGGATGTACGGCCACTGAGGTTTTTTGCACTCAGCTGCATATTGTTGAGAAATTGGAAATCCCCCACTGGCCGGGATTGCACGACGAGGTGATGATTGGCAACTATATGATTGGCCGCTAATCGCCCCCCTCCGTATTTAAATTATGCTTCTCAGCCTTTAATTCTTGCATCGCGAAGTGTTACCTCTCACTTCTAAACGCTGATTTTCAGACCATCAGTGCTGCAAGCCAATAACAGTTTCCCGAAGGTCGAATTGCGATAAGTACGCTAAATTGATAAGTTGTAAGTATTTGGTTTGTGGCCTTACAAAGGGCGAATATAAATGACCACGGCAAGAAAAAGCTCTGAAAAATATACATATTCCGATTACCTGACATGGCCGGATGATGAGCGGTGGGAAATTTTAAATGGTGAGGCATATGACATGTCGCCTGCGCCGAGTATTAAGCACCAAAATGTAGGCGGAATGTTTTTCTGCATAATCGGAAACAAGCTTGCGGGTAATCTTGGAAGAACTTTTGTAGCGCCAATTGATGTTGTCCTGTCTGAATTCGATGTTGTCCAGCCTGACATCCTTGTTGTTTGTGACGAGAAAAAAATCACCGAGGCCAATATACAAGGTGCACCTGATCTTGTCGTAGAGGTACTCTCACCTGCCACGGCGCTCAAGGATAAAAGAGAGAAGAAGGCGCTGTATGAGAAATCCGCCGTTAGAGAGTACATTATCATTGACCCCATCGAGCTTTATGTGGAGAGGTTTGTACTCAAAGGCAAACGATACGGCGAATCCGAAATATTCGGCCCACAGGAAGTCTTGTCACTTAATAGTCTTAAGGGAATCGATATTGCATTGTGGGAGGTTTTTGAGGTAGAGGCCCAGGATGCCTCAAAATAGAAAAAGCAACCCGGCGAAGGGCCGTAATGGCTATCCGAGGAGAGAATTAAAGCGGATGGTGAGTTGATCCTCAACTCTTTTTTACCATTCCCCCATACTTCCCGAAAAATCTGCTATATTTTACGTTATTCTTATCGATAAAAAAACGTAAAGGTGGACTCGTGGCCTCAGCAACCTTATCCAGCAAGTATCAACTGGCGATTCCCAAAGCTATTCGCGAAGAGCTCGGCCTGCAAGCGGGGCAGAAATTCACGGTACTTGCGAAGGGTAACATCGTCGAACTTATACCTCAACGCTCATTGGCTGAATCACGCGGACTGTTCAAAGGCGCTGATCCCACCGGGTATCGCGACCGCAAGGATCGAGTGTAGTGGCCTGTCTCGTCGATACCTGTGGTTGGATTGAATGGCTCACCGACGGTTGTCTGGCGGAAAAATTTCACCCCTATCTGGAAGACGTTGAAACATTGCTGATACCCAGCTCTCTGCAATTTGAGCTTTATAAATGGGCAAAACGGGAAAAGGGTGAAACCCAGGCCCTGGAAGCGGTTGCGTTGACAGAGCGGGGTGAGGTCATCCCATTGAACACTTCGTTGGCACTCCAGGCCGCCGATCTGGCGCTTGAGCACCGCCTGTCATTCGCGGATGCGATTATTTATGCCACGGCCCGGCAGGCCGATGTGCCGCTGGTGACCTCAGATAATCATTTCGAAGGATTGCCTGAAGTGACCTATTTTGCAAAGCAAGCCGTAATGAGTGACCCACCTCTCTAAATAGAGTCTTTCCATGACGATTGATTCCTCGGCAAATAATGGTTGTCGTCGATCAAAATAACCTGGTGTGGTGGTTTATCGCTCCAATCCCATAAAACAAGATTTTTAGCTTGAGGTGGCGCGTTGCTTGCAAAAGAGGGAACAATAATGCCTGAGACTCCTTCATCGATTAATCTAAATGCAATCTCCCAGGTTGTTGGGATGCGGCCTTCGTCATATTGCATTTCCCAGGGAGAAGCTAAATCCGCCAATATTATGTGATGCCGGTTTAGCTCATCTGGAGCAGTCAGGTCGACAATATCATCGCAATCGACATTATATGCACAAAGTGTCGTTGGCAGGGGCCGATGAGAAAACCCTTGTTGGTATTCGGCAATCGCACCCGTATCAGAGAGTGAAGAAGATAAAGCTTCTATCCCGACAGGATTAAATCGCCCGCCAAGCCTCGCAGCCCCGGCGCCGGAGGTAGGCGAAAAAGCCCAGGCTGGATTGTGTGCTCGGTAGGTCAGGCCGGTAAAGCGCATCAAGCATATCCGCCTTCGGCAATGCGTTCGATGTACCGCTTAATGGCTTCTGCTTTGCCATTTTTGACCAGGTCTTCAGCCGTTAAATCACCAAAACTTGGCAGTGGCTCCGAGCGATACCACGCGTAAGCCTGAAATACATTGCCACACCACGGCGTCACACGATTAATGATTTCTACAGTTTCACGGAGCCGTATCTGTGAAATTTTTGAGTGAGCCCGGGCCTTTTTGCTCAGTATATTGATGGATAAACCGGTGAGGTGAGACAACTCTTTGATCGTTGTGTGAAATTGGTCAGCAAGCGCCTTAGGGCTAACATAGCCATCCTCATCAATGACTTGATGGGTAAACTCATTATTCAACCTCGTCACAAATGCCCCTTAATTTTGCCCTTATTATGGTAGAATTATAGGGCAAAAATCAGATATTGCAGTTTTTATATCTTTTTCAGCGCCCGACTTCCCGGAAAAACGCTCTATTACTACCCATTACTATCACGGCGAAAATCGCTCCTACAATACAGTACAAACGCTAAACTGAAGGTGGTTTGATGCGCAGCCCTCAGCACTTAGCACTTAGCACTTAGCACTTAGCACTTAGCACTTAGCACTAATCATTTGCCTCGTTCCCATGCTCCAGCGTGGGAATGCATACGGCGGTGAAAAATTAATTTGCGGTATGGGTTCCCACGGAGACCGTGGGAACCAGAGGAGAATTTCACGCCAGGGTGATGCTTGTCATCTTTTCAACACCTCAACTCAGGTGATGTAACTCCTTATGCACTCGGACTTATTTAGTACAACAGCATTTCAAAATGTTGCACTAACCATGGGTTACTTCTGCTAACGCTTCTTCAATGACAGCATCGCTAACGCCATGTCGCTTTAAGCTTAAAACTAATGCAGACACTTTATCTTCATCAATATGCTCTAAATCCTTCCTTAACCCTTGACCAACATAAGTACGTAGTAATGGCTGATAACCTGAAAAACCTAGCAAGGGCGCTATTCGTTTTAGATCATCAATAACATCATCAGGCATACGCAAAGTAACAGACGTCATTGGTCTATCTCTGTTAAGTCGCTTTTTTAATGTTTCAAATTTCATAAATCACCCTCTCACTTCGCGTGGCTTTGCGAGCAGATATAATTCTGATATGTTCATCTTCAATTAAAATATGTACTACAAAAAGTAAATTCCAGCGCACACCCTCTTCTGGACTTGCATCCACGACTCGTAGGAATGGATCAAAAAATGTTTCAGCAGCTTACCCAAACGTAAACCCATGATTATCAGAGTTTATATCTGCTTTTTTGAATCCTAGATAAAAAGTGATTCCATTCAATTCGTATGCTGCATCCATACGAAGAATTTTAGAATGACCCCTGTCTATTCAAATTTACACTGATTTCACAGCGATACAAGGAGCGGCTTCAGCCGCTCTTACAAAGAAGTAATCAGCACTTAGCACTATCTTTTAACCTCATCGGTTCGTGTAGGGTGGGCACGTTTTTGGTGCCCACGTGAGATCATTCCCCTCAACCTCATTCATCAAAGGCTGAATAATGGGCCACCTGACCTTTTAGCGAGCTTTTCCGCGTGGGCACTATAAAACGTGCCCACCCTACTTAACTCGATTAAGCCATCGAGTCACGTAGCTGTGCAACGTGACCTTGTACGAAAACCACTTTGAAACCGGTTGTCTGGAGGTTTGGGCTAGTGTTTGGGGGGAGTGGTTTAAATAGATTCCGTGTTGTAAACGCAAAGGCGCAAAGGTCGCAGAGAAAGATGAGTGTGGGGTTTTTACTTAGTGCTCAGTCTGAAAATTAAATTTATTTTCGTAGGTCATGTTGCGCAGCTACGTGACGCCAATTTCCACCCGAGCACAATGCCCAAGATTAACAATAGCTATCACGTAATAAGTCCTTAGCCCTCAGTCCTCAGTCCTTATCAGGGTGATGCCTTGCGGCATATTGTCAGGTAACGGCGTAACCTGAGTATCTACAGCCCTATGTTCGAAACCTTTGACCTAATCTAATACGCTAAATATTCAACTTATGAACACAGCTGAGTTAGGGTGTACCCGTAGGGACTGGTGACTTTTAGGATAACGGCTCTGCTCGCTCGCTTTCCACCAAACATGCGTCCAAACCAATGCCCTACAATGAAATCCACTACTGTATCTTCAAGCTAATCGAGGCCCAGCCCTATTTCAGCCAGCATCAACTGGCCTAAGCTCTCGGTATCAGCCTCTTGGTGTCAGTCTCGACAAGGTTAATGACTGTCTCCGCGCACTCATCGACAACGGCCATGTGAAAGCGCGCAACTTTCAACGCAACCCGAATAAGAAAACCTACGTTTACCTATTGATCTCTAGAAGGGACCGAAAAAAAGCCCTGCTCGCGGCACGTATAAGCGATAAAGACAGTCTTTTTTAATGTCCGTAATGGCCAGAGCAAGGCATTCGGGTAAAAATTGCCAAGTAAAATTGAAAGCCAGCCCCCCTACAGGTAGAATGACTCGTTTTTTCGCTCATGCGTCTAACCGCTTCGATAACGTTACGCTCAAGTGCACGTAGAAATTGCAGTGGTTGTTTGTAGTAACTAAGCGGTAATGAATTGCAGTAATTAAGCTGTAATAAAAGTATAAGTGCGGTAATTAAAAGTACAAGGAATAAAAATATAATGGCGAATTCGCACCTTTTTACTTCGGAGTCTGTCTCTGAAGGGCATCCTGATAAAGTCGCAGACCAAATTTCTGACGCGATTCTTGATGCTATTTTTGAGCAGGACACCTCTGCCCGTGTTGCCTGCGAAACCATGGTTAACACCGGAATGGTCGTGATCTCCGGCGAAATTACCACCTCTGCCTGGGTAGACATTCAAGCCGTCGTGCGCGAAACCGTAAAGCGCATTGGCTACAACAGCTCAGACATGGGCTTCGACTACGAATCCTGTGCCGTGCTGACCTCCATCGACAAACAATCCGCCGACATCGCCATGGGCGTAGATGAGTCTGACGACCACGAGCAGGGTGCCGGTGACCAAGGCTTGATGTTCGGCTACGCCAGCAACGAGACCGATGTATTAATGCCCGCGCCCATAACTTACGCACATCGCCTGGTTAAACGCCAAGCAGAAGTGCGTAAAAACGGCACGTTGCCATGGTTGCGCCCCGATGCAAAAAGCCAGGTGACCTTCCTTTATGAAGACAACAAGCCCGTCGGTATTGACGCCGTAGTGCTTTCTACCCAGCACAGTGATGACATCGACACCCCAGCCCTGCGCGAAGCGGTAATGGATGAGATCATCAAACCCGTATTACCCGCAGAATGGCTAACGGCACAAACCAAATACCACATCAACCCCACAGGCCGTTTTGTCATCGGTGGCCCCGTAGGCGATTGCGGCCTCACCGGCCGCAAAATCATTGTCGACACCTACGGCGGCATGGCCCGCCACGGTGGTGGAGCCTTCTCCGGCAAAGACCCCTCCAAAGTGGATCGCTCAGCCGCCTATGCCGCCCGTTACGTCGCGAAAAACATCGTCGCCGCAGGCCTCGCAGACCGCTGTGAAATACAGGTGTCCTACGCCATTGGCGTCTCAGAACCCACCTCCATCAGCGTAGAAACCTTCGGCACCGGCAAAGTCGATAACAGCCGTATCGTAGAACTCGTACGAGAACACTTCGACCTACGCGCCGGAGGCCTAGTAAAAATGCTCAACCTGCTACGCCCCATCTATAGCGCCACAGCAGCCTACGGCCACTTTGGCCGTGAAGAAGAAGGCTTCCCATGGGAAGTCACCGACAAAGCCGACGCTTTAAGGGAAATGTAAAAGACAGTGCTAAGTGCTAAGTGCTAAGTGCTAAGTGCTAAGTGCTAAGTGCTAAGTGCTAAGTGCTAAGTGCTAAGACGGGAGCCAGGGATGGGCGGAATTGAAAGATTTGAGGATTTAATTGCTTGGCAGAAGGCTAGAGAACTCACAAAACGAATTTACTTTGCGAGTGGAGAAGGAGCTTTTTCAAAGGATTGGGGGCTTAAAGATCAGGTTCGACGAGCGAGTGTATCGGTAATGTCGAATGTGGCAGAAGGTTTTGATCGAGCGGGGCGTGCTGAGTTTCGGCAGTTTTTAGTCATCGCGAAAGGATCTTGTACCGAGGTTAGAGCGCAACTTTATGTCGCGTTAGACGTTGGATATATAAGCAAGAAACAATTTGAAGCATTATTTGCCCTTGCCGAGGAAACAGGACGGGTTATCAATGGCTTAAGAGCCTCAATCCCAGCCACAAAAGGAAAATCGAGATAGTGCATGATCTTTTGTTAAAACCTTTGCGAATTAGACTGAAGCATATTTATTTAATCTGAGCACTTTCGTTGAGCACTATCGGTTTTTACTTAGCACTTAGCACTTTGGTTTTACACTTAGCACTAAAGAAGCATCTCTTGAGGGGCGCTGCAGCGGATAACCCGCCAGGCTCAGGAAATGTTGTAACATGCAGTAACGGTGCTCATTCAACCTTTTAACTTTTGCCGTGTGTAGAAGAAACATCTTAAAAAGAGAATGAATAAATGAACGCTATAGTAGATAACGATTTCACCGATTACAAAGTCGCCGATATCAGCCTGGCCGAATGGGGCCACAAAGAAATCGCCATCGCTGAAACTGAAATGCCCGGCCTGATGGCCTTGCGTGAAGAGTTCGGAAAAGAACAACCCCTCAAGGGTGCCCGCATCATGGGTAGCCTGCACATGACTATCCAAACCGCCGTACTCATCGAAACATTAATAGTACTGGGTGCCGAAGTTCGTTGGGTATCGTGCAACATATACTCCACACAAGACCATGCCGCTGCCGCCATTGCCGTTCAAGGCATTCCCGTTTATGCGTGGAAAGGTGAAAGCATAGAAGAATACTGGTGGTGTACCGAGCAAGCCTTCAACTGGCCCAACGGTCAACAGCCCAACATGATCCTTGATGACGGCGGCGATGCCACATTACTGGTTCACAAAGGTGTCGAATTTGAAAAAGCCGGAGCCGTACCCGATGCCAAAGACGGCGATAACGAAGAATATGTCGCCATTCTCGAAGTGCTACGTCGTAACTTGCCATTAGACAACACCAAATGGCAGAAAATGGCAGAAAGCATCCAGGGCGTGACAGAAGAAACCACCACCGGCGTGCATCGCTTATACCAAATGGTAGAAGCCGGAGAACTCTTATTCCCCGCCATGAACGTCAACGACTCCGTCACCAAATCCAAATTCGACAACCTCTATGGCTGCCGCGAATCCTTACTGGACGGCATCAAACGCGCAACAGACGTCATGATCGCCGGCAAAATCTGCATAGTGCTGGGTTATGGCGACGTCGGCAAAGGCTGCGCACAAGCCTTCCGTGGAATGGGCGCCACCGTATGGGTCACCGAAATTGACCCTATTTGTGCCCTACAAGCCGCAATGGAAGGCTACCGAGTAGTGGATATGAACGACGTCGCCAACCACGGCGACATCTTCGTCACCACCACCGGCAACTTCGACGTCATCGACCACGACCACATGGCCGCCATGAAAAACGAAGCCATCGTCTGCAACATCGGCCACTTCGATTCCGAAATCAACATCGCCTCACTGGAAAAGTACGAGTGGGAAGAAATCAAGCCACAAGTAGACCACGTCACTTTCCCCGACGGTAAAAAAATCATCGTATTAGCCAAAGGCCGATTAGTGAATTTAGGTTGTGCCACCGGCCACCCCAGCTTCGTAATGTCAGCCTCGTTCACCAATCAGGTGCTTGCTCAGTTAGAATTCTTCGTCAAAGGCGACAATTACAAAAACGAAGTCTATGTATTGCCTAAATCACTGGACGAAAAAGTTGCACGCCTGCATTTGAAAAAAGTGGGTGTGAATCTCACAACCTTGTCGCAAGCGCAGGCTGATTACATCAATGTGCCGGTAGAAGGGCCTTATAAACCGGGGCATTATCGATACTAGGAATACGTCACAGTATAAAAGACCGACGGCGCATATGGACATGTTAACCTTGCGTAGGTACTGTTGATTGGAAACTACAGGGGTCACGTACGGTCAGTCGAGTTGAGTAGGGTGTACCCTCTGGGGCATAAAGGCACGTTTTATAGTGCCCACGCGGAATATTTTTTTTCGACTACATTTTATGGATCAAGTTTCCATGGGCAAAGTGGACTGTTATTTAGCCCTTGAAAGATTGGGTTGTGGGGAATGATCTCCGAGTGGGCACCAACAACGTGCCCACTCTACACGGTTGAACCCCGCAGCACTTGTGACCTATGGTTATAAGGGCCGTGCCTACCAAAAGTAGCCGTTGCAGAGTGAGCCAATTGGACTGGATCAAGAGATCAACGACTAAAAAACGCAGCAAACAAAAGAATGAACAAATGAACAAATGAACAAATGAACAATAGAAAAGTTGAAAAAATAATGATTACTGACGAAGCCGGATTTATCGGTTTGGCAGTCGTCAGGCAATTTATCAACGAAACAGATATTACCGTTGTTACTGTCCGTTGACTCCGAAAAGTTGGATAGTGAAGTGCAGCAATATTTCATTCAGCGGTCATGCCGTGAGGCGCATGTTTCAACGGGGAATAACGCGGCTGGAGGTAACAAAGATTATTGCGGCAGGTGTAATCATTGCCAGTTACCCGGATGATCAACCACATCCCAGTTTCCTGCTGCTGGGTTTTGCCGGTGTGACGCCTGTTCATGTGGTAGTTGCGCAGAATCATCAAGACCATGACTGTGTGGTTGTTACCGCGTATATTCCGGACAATGCGCTGTGGGACGATGACTTTAAAAAGAGGAGACGATCATGCAATGTGTAATCTGTAAGCAAGGTGAAACTCGACCAGGAACGGCGACGGTAACGTTGGAGCGTGGCACCACTATGGTGGTGATCAAGGGCGTGCCTGCCGATGTGTGTGAAAATTGCGGTGAATACTATCTTTCCGAAGAAATGACGGACAGGGTTATGTCAATGGCAGAAGAGGCTGTTGCCCACGGCGCAGAAATTGAAGTACTGCGATTTGCAGCCTGAAGCGTAATTGATGTCAGAAAATCCGATTTCTCTGACATATTGTGGCGAACAATAACCGACGGTTTAGAGGCGTCTAGAACCATTCTTCGGGAAAATCTGACCGGTAGTCGACTGCCTATTTCGGCATCGCTTAGATCTCATCAATAGGATATGAATGCAAGGTTATTGATGAACCTGAGGTGTGCCACCGGCCACCCCAGCTTCGTGATGTCAGCCTCGTTTACCAATCAGATGCTTGCTCAGCTTGAATTTTTCGTCAAGGGTAGATAACTACAAAAATGAAGTGTACGTATTGCCTAAATCATTAGATGAAAAAGTTGCACGCCTGCATTTGAAAAAAGTGGGTGTGAATCTCACAACCTTGTCGAAAGCGCAGGCTGATTACATTAATGTGCCGGTAGAAGGGCCTTATAAGCCGGGGCATTACCGTTACTAAGAGCCGTTATTTAAGAGAGCCGCTACTAAGTCACTATTTCCCCCTCTCCCCTTTTGGGAGAGGGCTGGGGTGCCACCAAAAGTAGGCGCTCTTAGGCGACATTAGGCGCTTTAGGCGAGGGGAAAACCTACCAGGTTAATCACGTTAATGGGACAGTTGAGTAGGGTGTACCCTCTGGGGCACTTGTGACCTTTGGTTATAAAGGCACGTTTTATAGTGCCCACGCGGGAATTTTCTCTGAACTTAGTTTCTCTGGGATAAGCTTCTATGGACAAGGTGGCCTGTTATTCGGCCTTTGATGGATTGGCTAGCGATGTAGATGGATGAGCTGCCTTTGTAACAAATGCATGAATCCAGGCGTATTGTCGGGACGGCGAATTGTAAGCACCAAGTACTAAGCCAACCCCTTGACCTAAATAACAGTTCACGCTTTAATATACCAACCGTTCAATCAGTGAACACTACGGAGTAGGGTGTATCCATAAGACAAAAAGACTCTGCTTATTTGGCTTTGCTACCCAAAAAATGCGTCCGAACCATGCCTCATGATGAAATCCACTACCGTATTTTCAAACATATCGAGGCCCAGCCCGATATCAGCCAAGGGCTTTGGGCGTCAGCTTAGGAATGGAAATTAAATAACTTTTATAAGTGGCGCTCTGATTTAGTGCGTATTTGTTCGTTCTGATTGAGAAAAAGTGCAGGAATAGTTGCTCTTATTTCGAACTTTTGTGATTGAAGAACGGGCGAAGACGGGCTGAAGCAGAGATGCTAATTGTATGAGTTATTTAATTTCTATTCCTTAGGTAAAACTAATTACTGTCTTCGTGCACTCATCGACAAAGGACAAGTGAAAGCGCGAAATTTTCAACGCAACCCGAATAAAAATATTTACGTCTATCTATTGACCCCCAAGGGAATCGAAGAAAAAGCCCAGCTCACGACGCGCTTTCTTAAGCATAAAATGGTGGAATACGAAATGCTAAAGCGAGAAATTGATCAGCTGAAAGATGAAGTGAATGGCTTGGATGATTTATTAGTAAGGGATCCTGAATGATACAGGGACTCAAAATAGATCAGGATAATCTATTTTGAGTCCAGGTTAATAACAGTGGTTTTGTACTGTTCTCGTATGGTTATCATAAAGCGACAGACGATACGGATTTGTTAGTACCGAATTGCACAGCATCATCAAAAGCGATTATTAATGCTTTGTTGGTTTTTGCACAATTAAGCAGTGTTGCGCTTACAAATAGAATTTTCAACAGTATACTTAAAACGATAAAGGAAATAACGATACACTGTAATGAGACTAATAACGCACCAAATTGACATTATCCGCCGGGCCGTTGCGGAACTGGCGGGGGATGATGCGCAGGTTAGCCTGTTCGGTTCTCGAACGGACGATAGTGTACGTGGCGGTGATAATGAGCACTAAAACAACTGCACAGGCAACCAAACTGTTTATGGAAAAAATCACTACGATTTTTTCCATCAAACGTGTGTTAATGTTTGGTAGTCGTGCTCGTGGTGACCATCATGCTGAAAGTGATATTGACCTCGCCATATTAATGATGGAGCCAAGCGGTGATTTTTTTACACTTAAACTGAAGATGGATGATATTGCCTACGATATTCTGCTTGAAACCGGCATGAGGATACAAGCATTGCCGATTTGGCAGGACGAGTGGCAACACCCTGAGCAATACAGCAACCCGTATCTGATTAAAAATATTCAACAAGAGGGCGTTGCCTTGTGATTACAGCAGATGAGTTAATGACAAAGGCTAGGCGGGCACTTGCCTCGGCAAGGCGTTATTAACCGCAGAAGATGCTGATGGCACCTGTAACAGAGCCTACTACGCCATGTTTGATGCATCACGCGCTTCACTGATCGCAGCCGGTTTTGCAGAGCTGGCGATGACAACCAAAACACACAGCGGATTGATTTCTGTATTCAGCCTTCACCTTGTCAAAACAGAGAAACTTCCGACTGAACTGGGGCGATCGCTGAATAAGGTCGAAGACATCCGATTGATGGCGGATTACCTGGGAAAAGGGGTTGATATCGATAAGGCAGGCTGGTCGTTGCAACAGGCAGAGTTATTTGTAGAGACAATTGATAAAATAATGTTTTCTAGTGAGAAAAAATAAGAATGAAAATGCATTCCTTCCGGCAGTGGCGTAGGGTGTACCCTCTGGGGCACTTGTGACCATTGGTGATCATGACCATGCCCACCAAAAGCCCCCGAGCTTCGTGATGTCAGCCTCGTTTACCAATCAGGTGCTTGCTCAGTTAGAATTCTTCGTCAAGGGCGATAACTACAAAAATGAAGTTTACGTAGTGCCTAAAACAGTAGATGAAAAAGTTGCACGCCTGCATTTGAAAAAAGTGGGTGTGAATCTCACCACCTTGTCGCAAGCGCAGGCTGACTACATTAATGTGCCAGTTGATGGGCCTTATAAGCCTGGGCACTATCGTTACTAAGAGTCGTTACTAGGCTTATTTGATTTCATTTTTCATTTGCTCCCTCTCCCCATTGGGGAGAGGGTTGGGGTGAGGGGGGGTACGAGCACGCGCTGAATACATATTTATCTGTCACAGCAGGCGCACATGGACATGTTAACCTTGCTAAAGGTACTTATGGATGGAAACTACAGAAGTCACGTACAGTCAGTTGAGTAGGGTGTACCCTCTGGGGGCACTTGTGACCTTTGGTTATAAAGGCATTGCCCACCAAGAGTACCCGTTACAGAATGTATCAATTGATTCAGGTCATTATTGATGACTAACGACCTAAGAACTAGATCGAAATGTCACAATAAGAGAAACGTGCAGCAAATAAAAGAATGAATAGTAGAAAAATTAAAAGGGTACTGATTACCGGTGGAGCCGGGTTCATCGGTCACACTGTCTATGCCATGTTTGAGGCAGCCAAAAATGGCTCGCCCCCCTTTTGTGCCAACAACTGAAATATCCATGCGCCTTACTCCCTCACAAGTCAAAGCCATTCAGAAAGTAACGACCGACGTGTTCGGCGCCCAGGCCCGTGTATGGCTGTTTGGCTCCCGCGTTGATGATAATAAAAGAGGGGGCGATATCGATTTAATGATCAGGCCGGCCGGCGTTTCGCCGCGAGAAATATTGTTACGGAAAATTCGCTTTCTCACAAAACTCGAACAATTGCTGGGGGAGCGTAAGGTCGATGTCATTATCGAGGCCCCGGATGATCAACGCCCGATAGTACGTATAGCGCACGAGAAGGGGATCCAGCTATGACAGAAAAGCCGGAAATACTGGCGTTGCAGCAGTCCTACGCAACTTGTCGTATGCACCAGGAAGCGCTTTGCGAGGCTTTGATCGATCTGGCTCAACGTGACTTGACGGAGAAAATGTTACAAAATCTTGACAAGCAACAGCGCAGGCTACTGGATCAATTTACCTATCGCTATATACGACTGCAGGATGACATAGGGAACAGGCTAATGAAGGCGGTATTGCTTGCCCTGGAGGAAGATATCGCAGCGATGCCAGTGATTGATCGCCTTAATCGTCTGGAACAGCTCGAATGGCTACCGTCGGCAGAGGAATGGATGGAATTGCGCAAGATACGCAATGACTTCACCCACGAATACCCTGAAACAATGAAATAGAGATTTGCCAGTATCCATCTGGCAATACAATCAGCACGCAGAATATCTGATTTATTAGATGAGATGAGCAAGAAAATAATGCAACGTTACCCGGAACTGAAAACAAAAGGAAAAGGACTCTGACCCACCGCCGTTGGCGATATAACGAAATGGATATCCGGGAAGATGATTCGCGCGCACAAGACTGATAGCGCTGTAGTGTCGGTCACGCTGCGCAGCTACGTGACAATTTAACCCCTATGGGTTTAATTCCCCGCCGCTCGCTGCGAATACCGTCATTCTGGCGTAGGCCAGAATCCAGAGGTCGTCTAAGAGCGCCTACTGTTGGTGAAACCCCTGGCACCCTTTTATGCCCCAGAGGGTATTCGCCGGTGTGGCGTTAATACCCCGTCCGCTTACGGCGGGGATGTTTGTCAAGTGTTCTAGTGATATAGATGATCAGTATGCGAAATATAAATACAGTGATAGTTACCGGCGGAGCCGGATTTATCGGCTCGGCAGTGGTTAGACAGTTCATCAACGAAATGGATATTACCGTTGTTAATATTGATGTGCTCACTTATGCAGGGAAATTATGGAAAAGGGTAGCGTCTCCTTTTACCTTTTGGTAGTGTCATTGAGCACGGTCGAATCATCGAAAAATATCAGGACGACAAACCATGGAGGCGGGAATACAGTCATGCGACTGAAAGAACAGGAAAAAATAGCCATCACCGAGGCAATTCACAACGAAGACCCCTCCGCAGATATCTACCTGTTTGGCTCGCGGCTGGATGACGGACGTAAAGGCGGCGATATCGATCTCTATGTAGAAACGGACATCCATGAGAAATTGTTAAACCACAAGGCTCGTATGCTTCAAAAAATATGGGAACGTATTGGCGTGCAACGTATCGATATCATCCTCAAAACCCGAGATGCTCCCCTGAATGCCATTCATCGTATCGCTAAAAAGACCGGAATTCAGCTGTGACAAGTGATTTTACAGAAGTCTTGCGGGAGAATCTTGAGGTAGCAGCTAGAATGCACCATCATCTCGAACGCTCCCGTCAACAGATTGCTGGTGATGTTCCACTGCAACCTGAGCAGATATCCCAACTAGATGACGCTCAAATAGACCGACTGGATCTGTACCTTGCCAGACTCAGTAAACTGCAGGATTTTATCACCTCAAAGCTGTTCCGCTCTGTCGCCTTGGCCAGCCTGGAAGACACCAGCCAAGATGTTTCCCTGATAGATACTCTTCGAAGAATGGAGAAATATGACATAGTCCATGATTTTGACGAGTGGTTAGGGATCAGGCTGCTCAGGAACTCTCTTACACATGAATATCTGACAGATGAAGCTACCATTGCCGAAAACATAAATACTGCATTTTCAGCCTACGAGATACTGAGTGAAACACTGGTAGGAGTACGACAGTATTATGAAATGCACATCATACAAGGCGGAAAAGGGTAGCGTCCCGAATGGTACTGACTTAAGCTGAAATCACAATCGTCATTCCGGCATTCGCCGGAATGACGAGAATACGTGCATTTAAGGCTTAAGTCAGTACCATTCGGTAGCGTCCCCTTTTGCTCCGGCACGCTTTTAGCCGGGATCCAGAAGACTAAATGGCTGGATTCCGGCTAAAAGCATGCCGGAATGACGAGGATTTAGTTTAATTTTTTCTTAACTTATCTGGGATTGAATCTGGCCCTATTGATCTGTACGACCCCCATTGGTGCGTGAGCCATCGAGGTAGTCAGAAAAGGACGGCCTTTCATTCGAAGAAATGAGTAAATTAAAGAATAAAATCAAGCGTTTATGTTACAGGGGGCGCAGGTGATTTGCTTAACTTCATGGCATTGGGTAGTGTCCCCTTTAACAATGAGTTTATTGATTGGGATACGGCGAAAAAGAATATAGTAAAATAAGACGAGACTTAGGATTATGAATCAGCTATTAGAAAAAATCAGCATCGCCCCGAACGTCTGCTTCGGCAAGCCTTGCATCAAGGGCACCAGAATATGGGTTTCACTTATCCTTGATTACCTGGCCAGCGGCATGACCGAACAGGAGATCATGAAAGAGTATCCGCAACTGACCCACGAGGATATTTTGGCCACCATCGCCTATGCTGCTGAGGCATCCAGAGAAAGGATTATTCCAGTACCCACGGAACGGGTAGCGTGAAGATCAAACTTGATGAAAATATGGGGAAATGCGGTCAAGAGATTTTGCGTGATGCAGGCTATAATGTCGCGACCGTTTACGAGCAGAAAATGGGCGGCGCTTCGGACGATAAGTTGTTCCGGCTTTGCAGTGAGGAAGGACTAGCCTAGCCTTGATCACGCCAGTTAGAAGTAATTGATATGGTGGCATAGTGAATCAATCGAGTCTGACCCCATTGATGCGGCAGTCAGATCGAAACGCTAAACCGAGCGGAGAAACTAGGGGTTGTAGAAGACGTAGTGCAATGGTTAGAGGCACGCAAACTGCGCAACCGGCTAGTACATGAATATATGGAAAGCCCAGAAACCTTTGCCGAGAATCTTGTCCTCGCGAAAGAATACAGCCATCTTTTGGTAGAATGCTATAATCACCTGCGGGATTACGCTGCGACCCGCATGGAAGTAGAGGGGCTTAGGTTGCCACAAAAGGTTGAGATACAAAAAAGGCTCTAACCCAGTCACCCTGCACCTTACGACCTTGTCGCAAGAGCAGTCTGATTACATTAATGTGTCGGTTGAAGGGCCTTATAAACCGGAGCGTTACAGATGCTAGGAATACGTCATAGTAAAAAAGACCGACGGCCCAATGGACATGCTAACCTCGCTGTATGTGT
The DNA here is from genome assembly GCA_002401775.2 of Ectothiorhodospiraceae bacterium. Taxonomy (GTDB): domain Bacteria; phylum Pseudomonadota; class Gammaproteobacteria; order SZUA-152; family SZUA-152; genus SZUA-152. The sequence continues at coordinate 29,831 of NVUB02000011.1, read as the reverse complement.
CGCTGATTGGAAGCTACAAGAGACACGTACAGTCAGTTTAGTGGAGTAGGGTGGGCACGTTTTATAGTGTCCACGCAGAATGTTTTTTCCGGACTAAATTTCTATGGATAAAGTTTCTATGAATAAGGTGGACTGTTATTTAGCCCTTAAAAGTTTGGGTTGCAGGGAATAATCTCCGCGTGGGCAACAATAACGTGCCCACCCTATACAGTTGAAACCCGCGGCACTTGTGACCTAATGGTTATAAGGGCCGTGCCCACCAAGAGTAGCCGTTGCAGAGTGAACCAATTGGGATTGGTTAAGGGACTAACGACTCAAAAATGCAGCAAACAAAAGAATGAACAAATGAACAGTAGAAAAGTTGAAAAAATATTGATTACTGGCGAAGCCGGATTTATCGGTTTGGCAGTCGTCAGGCAATTTATCAACGAAACAGATATTACCGTTGTTACTGTCTGTTGACTCCGAGAAATCGGATCGTGAAGTGCAGCACAGCTATTCCGGACAATGCGCCGTGGGGCGATGACTATAGAAAGAGAAGGCAGTCATGCAATGTGTATAATCTGTAAGCAAGGTGAAACTCAACCAAAAACGGCGACGGTAACGTTGGAGCGTGGCACCACCACGGTGGCGATTAAGGGCGTGCCCGCCGATGTGTGCGAAAACTGCGGTGAGTATTGTCTTTCCGAAGAGATGACGGACAGGGTTTTGGCAATGTCGGAAGAGGTCGTTGCTCACGGCGCAGAGATTGAAGTGCTACGGTTTGCAGCCTGAGACGAATGGAAAACGGTACGCTTTAAAAAACGATCATCAGCAAAATGAGACTGAAACAATATCAAATTGAAATTATCCGCCGAGCTGTGGCAGACCTGGCTGGAGACGACGCACAGGTCAGTCTGTTTGGTTCCCGCACGGACGATAACGCCCGTGGTGGTGATATTGACCTGCTTGTAGAACTCCCGCATCCAATAGATGAGTCTGCCTGGTTAAGCGCGAGAATATCGGGACGGATCAGCCTTAAGTTAGGAGGGCGTAAAGTTGACGTTGTACTGAGTGCCCCCAATTTGGCGCATTTACCTATTCATGATGTGGCAAAAAAGCAAGGCATTACGCTGTGAATATCGAATCTGGAAAATTGCTGCGGCTGCAGTTTTTGGCGCGGATTGTGACGAAGGAGATACACTGCCTGCGCTTAACCGACCAGCGGCTTTTTCCAACCCTATTTACGCGCGAAAAGATAGAGAGATTGGAAGCAGATATAGAACTGTCCGAGCGCGTGGATGCATTTGTGAGCCGTTTTGGCCGCTTGCAGGATACCGTAGGCGACAAACTGCTACCCCAGTACCTCAATGCAGTGGGAGAGACAATCGGCCCCGCAATTGATAATCTCAATCGGGCGGAAAAACTCGGACTGCTCACATCCGCAGAGCTATGGGTGACATTGCGAGACCTCCGCAACGAAATGATTCACGAATATATGGAAGACCTCGACAGATTGTCTAATGCCCTCAACAAGGGCCATGAACATGTAAGTACGCTTACAGAAGACGCGGAGCGGATTTTGGCCGATTTGGAATCTCGAGGCTGGATTATGCAACCGGAATAATTGAATAGCACAGCGAAACCTATGATTGTGTTGTTAACTATGCTCCGTAACCGTATGAGAATGCTTATTTTATTCGAGCAAACCCCTTTATTAAAGGGTAGCGTCCCAATACCGGTAAGTAATGTGATGGCTTGGGAAAGTAGAAAGATTCAGTAGGGTGTACCCTCTGGGGCGCTTGTGACCTTTGGTTATAAAGGCCGTGCCCACCAAGAGCACCCGTTGCAGAGTGAATCAATTGAACCTAATTGTCATAGATGTTTGACGACTAAAAAACGTGCAGCAAACAAAAGAATAAACAGTTGCAAGGAGTTAGGAAACGCTTGTTTGGGGGCGTAGAAGTGTATGAGGAAAAATAGGTTAGTAACGAATAGTATAAAGTTAAACCCAAAATCCCACTCCATTCGTCATTCCAGCGAAGGCCGGCATCCAAAGAAGTTGTAACCATTCGCTTTATAGCCTCAAAGAGGGGGATATGGCATGACGACAGCAAGCAAAAGAGCAGAAAAATATACTTATTCCGATTACCTAACATGGCCAGAGGATGAGCGGTGGGAGATAGTAGGGGGTGAGGCATATAACATGTCACCTGCACCGAGTATCAAACACCAGAATATAGTCGGATCAATTTTTAGCCTGCTAAAACAAAAGCTTAAGGGTAACCTGTGCAGACCTTTTGTGGCTCCAACCGATGTTATTCTGTCCGAATTCGATGTTGTCCAGCCTGACATCCTTGTTGTTTGTGACGAGAAGAAAATCACCGAGGCCAATATACAGGGAGCGCCTGATCTTGTCGTCGAAGTGCTTTCACCCGCCACGGCACTCAAAGACAAAAGGGAGAAAAAGGCGCTGTATGAGCGATCGGCAGTCAAGGAGTACATTATCATTGACCCCATTGAGCTGTATGTGGAACGGTTTGTACTCAAAAGCAAACGATACGGCGAATCCGAAATATTCGGTCCCCAGGAAATCTTGTCACTTAACCGCCTTAAGGGAATCGACATTGCATTGTGGGAGGTTTTTGAAATGGAGGCCCCGGATGCCTCAAAACAGAAAAAGCAGCCCGGTGAAGGGCAATAATGGATGGTCGATCATCTTTAGTTGCGTGTATTGAGTCGCTACACTACAACGTGTAGTCATCAGATATGCGGAAGTGATGTGTCATGTCCAAAACAGCCCCTATTTATATGCGCCTCGAACCAAAGCAACATGGCTTATTAAGCAAAGCCGCTTCGCTTCTTCATAACTGCGAACATTAATCATTGCTCAGAATGTCGGGGTTCGAGGTCTGTTAGTTCACGCTACGTCAAAAGAAACGAAGCAGTTTTATCTCCGCTACGGCTTTCCGGCCTCTTGTATCGAGCCAATAACATTACTGCTACTCGTCCAGCATCTTAAAGGTTGTTGTAAGGACTAAATTTCAGTGCCGTTCTGTTGTCCAGTTAAAGCAGGGGGCTGTTTTTAATGATGACATTTACCAGCTACCATCGGGAGCAACATACGGCTTGCGGATGAAGTCGTGGTCGATCTTATTTTTAATACGTGCGGTGAAACATACGAAACCCTCAATTCCTACATTGAAACTGTAGATGCTGATGAGGCTTCTGTAAAAACATTGAGCCTGGAGGGCTTGTTAAAAACTAAACAATCAGCACGCGATAAAAATGTTATGGATCGTGTTGTGTTGGAGCGAGCAATTGCCGCCATAAGTGGTAATAAAGAGTGAACAGCAGAAAAAGCACTAAGCACTAAGCACTAAGCACTAAGCACTAAGCACTAAGCCAACCCCTTGACCTAAATAACAATTCACGTTCTAATACACTATCCGTTCAACCCGTGAACACTACCAAGTAGGGTGTATCCATAAGATAAAAAGGCTCTGTTCACTGGCTTTGCTACCAGAAAATGTGCCCAAACCATGCGTCCAAACTATGCCCCAAGATGAAATCCACTACCGTATCTTCAAACATATCGAGGCCCAGCCCGATATTAGCCAGCGCCAACTGGCCAGCGCCTTGGGCGTCAGTTTGGGTAAAACCAATTACTGCCTTCGTGCACTCATCGACAAAGGCCAAGTGAAAGCGCGTAATTTTCAACGCAACCCGAATAAAAACATTTACGTCTATCTATTGACCCCCAAGGGGATAGAAGAAAAAGCCCAGCTCACGGTACGCTTTCTTAAGCGCAAAATGGTGGAATACGAAGTGCTGAAGCGAGAAATCGATCAACTGAAAGATGAAGTGGATGGCTTGGATGAATTGTTTGTAAGTGATCCTGAATGATACAGGGACTCAAAATAGATAAGGATGATCTATTTTGAGTCTAGGTTAATAACAGTGGTTTTGTACTGTTCTCGCATGGTTATCATAAAGCGACAGACGATACGGATTTGTTAGTGCCGAATCGCACGGCATCTAAGTGGTCTAATTGTGACGTTTTTTGCCGGTTAAACAGCGAAGCATATCGAGTTAACGGGACAGCGGTGAGATATTACAGTTATTAATGTCGTTGCACTCACCTATGCAGGCAAAAGGATTTTACCGTTTTTCTGTTATCCTTATTATAACTGGAAAGGTATAAGGAGACCCCAATGAATTGGAAAGAAAATATTGTTGCAGACAATTCGGTCTTGGTTGGTAAGCCCATCATAAAAGGGACGCGCCTGTCTGTGGATTTTGTCCTGTCGCTGTTCGCGGAAGGTTGGACAGAGCAACAAGTGCTGGATAACTATCCCCAGCTCTCGACAGAAGATCTGAGGGCGGTATTTGCCTTCGCTCAGGCATGTCTGGCTGAAGAGGAATATGTGACCTTGAGGAAGCTTGGTTGAAGTGGCTGGCCGATGAGAATATTCCATTGACATCAGTTAAGCTGTTGCGCCAAGCGGGCCACGATATTGCATCGATCAGCGAAAGCCAGCCTGGCTTGCCGGATCACAAAGTATTAGAGCTGGCCCATAGGAAAGAATTGGCATTGCTAACGTTTGACAGAGATTTCGGTGAGCTGATTTTTCGGCAACGGCTACCGTGTCCACCAGCGGTGGTGTATCTACGATTTGTGCCAGCGAATCCAGGGGAGCCCGCCCAAGTGGTGCAGGCAATGTTGGAATGTTTGGAGACCCTGGAAGGTCAATTTATTGTGCTTGATCGTGACAGTTTTCGGAAACGGGCTTTGCCAGAGTGCTGAGGCTGTTGACCACGGTGATTCGAGCCATAAATACCACTCACCCTGCCGGCGCACTACGTGCGTTCCGATTTACAAAGCGAGTCAGTGGGAGACCGCATGATATTTCACAAATAATGAGCAATCAAAAGAGAGCTATCAATGAAACAGACGTTACCGTTACCAACGTCGATGCAATCATTTATGCGGGGAATTAGAGGAATGGGGTAGTGTCCCAATGTCATTAAGTTAACAAAAGTGCGTTGTTTTGTAGGTTGGCGGTGACGCAGGAACCCCAACAAAATTGGCGATGTTCTGGAATATGCATACCCACACCAGCCTATAACAAATAGAATAGGCAGCTTAACTTAATGACATTGGGTAGCGTCCCCTTTAACTACCTTTAACTACCTTTAACTAAAAATATTCAACAAGAGAGAGTTGTCTTGTGGTTACAGTAGACGAGTTAATGACAAAAGCCAGGCGGGCACTTGCCTGGGCAAGGTAGTTATTGCAGAAGATGCAGATGGCGCTTCTAATAGAGCCTACCGCGCTATACTGATCGCCCATTGATCATTTTAGATTGGAAAGAAATGTCATTAACATTCAACGCAACCCGAATAAAAACATTTACGTCTATCTATTGACCCCCAAGGGGATAGAAGAAAAAGCCAAACTCACGGTACGATTTCTTAAGCGCAAAATGGTGGAATACGAAGTGCTGAAGCGAGAAATCGATCAACTGAAAGATGAAGTGGATGGCTTGGATGATTTGTTTGCAAGAGATCCTGAATAACCTGGCTTCAAAATAGTGATTTTGTACTTTAATGAAACTGACGTCACCGTTGTTGACGTGTCAATCTGCTCATGTATACGAAAAATTTTGTAAAGGGGAGCATTTCCTTTATTCTTACAGAGTAGAGTACGGAACAGGATTAAAATCAGAGTATGCGCTTATCGACACGCACTCAGAAGATCATCCGCGATACTTCGCAGGAGATATTTGGCAGCGAAGCAACCGTCACACTATTCGGTTCCCGCGTTGACGACTTTGCGCGTGGTGGCGACATAGATTTGCTTATTCAGTCGGAAGCACCAATAGCGCAACGCGGACGTAAAGCATTAACGCTTGTCGCAAGGTTGCAGATTCGACTGGGCGATCAACCCATCGACGTGTTGGTGCTTGACCCTAAAACAACACGTCAACCCGTGAATGAAGAGGCTTTGCGCGTAGGGGTGAAATTATGAGCCAAAACCTACCATTGAGTCGATTTCTGCAAACGCTGGACATTGTTGCTCGTGAGGGAAAGCATCTGGTTTATAGTTGGGGACGACTTTATGCACGCCCTACTTGATGCAGACTGGGTACGAGGACTGGCGTCTGCCCCGGAACTTGCCGAGCAGCTTGAGGCATTTGTTTCCCGTTTTGGCCGTATGCAAGACACCATTGCCGACAAACTGATACCCCGTTGGCTTATGGGATTGGCAGAAACTGCCCGGCAGTCAGATCGAAACGCTAAACCGAGCCGAGAAACTAGGGGTTGTAGAAGACGTAGTGCAATGGTTATAGGTACGCAAACTGCGCAACCGGCAAGTACATGAACATATGGACAGTCTGGAAACCTTCGCCTAAAATCTTTGCGAAAGAATGCAGCCTTCTTTTGGTAGAATGTTACAATCACCTGCATGATTACGCTGCGACCCGCATGGAAGTAGAGGGGCTTAGGTTGCCACAAAAGGTTGAGATACAAAAAAGGCTCTAACCCAGTCACCCTGCACCTTACGACCTTGTCGCAAGAGCAGGCTGATTACATTTATGTGTCGGTTGAAGGGCCTTATAAACCGGAGCGTTACAGATGCTAGGAGTACGTCATAGTAAAAAAGACCGACGGCGCATAGGGGCATGTTAACCTCACTGTATGTGTCGCTGATTGGAAGCTACAAGAGACACGTACAGTCAGTTTAGTGGAGTAGGGTGGGCACGTTTTATAGTGCCCACGTGGAATATTTTTTCTGGACTAAATTTCTATGGATCAAGTTTCTATGGACAAGGTGGGCTGTTATTTAGCCTTAGAAAATTTGGGTTGTGAGGAATGATCTCCGCGTGAGCACCAAAAACGTGCTCCGCAGGGAAATATAATGAAACGTACTCAGGTTTTGGAAATGCTGAAAGCTCGCACCAATGAGTTGCGCAAACGCTTCCACATATCATATTTGGATATTTTTGGATCTGTCGCACGTGACGAGGCTAGTCTTGATAGCGATGTTGAGATACTGGTTGTCTTTGAAGAGCCCCCAGGTCTATTTGGCTTTGTTCAACTGAAGAAAAGTTTGGAAGAAATGTTGTCATGCCAAGTGGATTTAGTCACGAAAAATGCACTGAAACCTCAGTTGCGAGATAGTATTTTGAAGGATTTTATTCGCGTTGCCTAGGGAATGAAGCTTCCGTATCGATGACATACTTGAGGCCATTGATCGTATAGAACAGTTACACTGTAGACTTGGATTTTACGGGCTGGATAGATGACGAAAAAACTATAGATGCTGTAGTTTGCAATTTGGAAATAATTGGTGAAGCAGCTTCATATGTACCTGATGATTTTCGGAAACGATATGACGATGTTCCATGGGATGAAATGCGGGGTATTCGCAACATCCTGGCACATGAATAATTTATGAATAACGCAGACTAAGACAAATTATGAAAAAAGCATTAATTACGGGTATTACTGGTCAAGATGGAGCATATCTAGCAGAATTACTCTTGGGAAAAGGATATGAAGTACACGGTATTAAACGACGTGCCTCATCATTTAATACTGATCGCATAGATCATCTCTATCAAGACCCACATGAAAAAAATCGTAAGCTTATACTGCACTATGGTGATCTTGCTGATTCAATGAATTTGGTTCGGATTATTCAGGAGGTCGAACCCGATGAAATCTATAATTTAGGTGCTCAGAGCCATGTAGCAGTTTCTTTTGAGAGTCCGGAATACACGGCGGATACTGTTGGCTTGGGAGCCTTAAGATTGTTGGATGCAATACGAATATCTGGTCTTGAGAAAAAGACCCGTTACTATCAGGCATCCACCTCGGAGCTTTTTGGTGAGGTGAAAGAAATTCCGCAGAAAGAAACAACGCCCTTCTATCCACGCTCACCTTATGCCGTAGCCAAACTTTATGCCTACTGGATCACCGTTAATTATCGTGAAGCTTATGGCATTTATGCATGTAACGGTATTCTTTTTAACCATGAGTCTCCAATTCGCGGAGAGACATTTGTAACCCGTAAAATTACTCGTGCCTTAGCTCGAATTAGTTTAGGTCTCCAGGTCTGCCTCTATCTTGGGAATTTAGATGCTAAACGTGATTGGGGACATGCTAAAGACTTTGTGGAAATGCAATGGCTTATGTTGCAACAGGATGAGCCGGATGATTTCTGTATTGCTACCGGTGTGCAATACTCAGTGCGTGACTTTGTTAATGCTGCTTACTCACATCTTGGCAAACAAATTTTTTGGGAAGGTGATGGAATTGATGAGAAGGGTTTTGATGGTGAGTCCGGGAAATGTATTGTGGCTGTAGATCCACGTTACTTTCGACCCACTGAGGTTGAGACTTTGCTTGGAGATCCAACAAAAGCAAAAGAAAAATTAGGGTGGACACCAAAAATCACGTTTGAAGAAATGGTACAAGAGATGATTGAAAATGACTTGGCTCTCGCAAAGCGAGATTCTTTGGTTAAAGAGCACGGGTTCACTGCATACGATTATCACGAATAGGTGTAATTGTGATAGATGCTGATGCAAAAATTTATGTGGCAGGTCATCGTGGGCTGGTTGGCTCCGCAATTGTGCGACTGCTGGAACAGCGTGGTTTCAATGATATTGTAACCAAAACTCATGTTGAGTTAAATCTTACAAATCAAAGCGAAGTACAGTCTTTTTTTGCCACTGAAAAACCAGAGTATGTAGTACTTGCTGCTGCTAAGGTTGGTGGAATACATGCCAACAATACATATCCTGCCGAGTTCATTTATCAAAACATGATGATTGAAGCTAATGTGGTCGATGCAGCTTATCGAAACGGTGTCGAGCGGTTGCTGTTTTTAGGTAGTACTTGCATCTACCCTAAAGCGGTAGCACAACCAATGCGAGAGGACGCGCTACTTACGGGTATCCTTGAACCAACAAATGAGCCGTATGCTCTTGCTAAAATTGCGGGTATTAAACTGTGTGAATCATATAACCGCCAATACGGAACAGATTACCGCTCTGTAATGCCAACAAATCTCTATGGGCCCAATGACAATTTTCATCCTGAAAACTCTCATGTCATTCCAGCACTAATACGACGATTTCATGTAGCGAAGATAAAAAAAGATAAACAGGTGACCATTTGGGGGAGTGGTAATGCAATGCGTGAGTTTCTGTATGTAAATGACATGGCTGCCGCTTCTCTATTTATTTTGGGGTTGGATGTATCTGTTTATTGCGGCAATACACTGCCAACTCTATCTCATATCAATGTAGGCACTGGTGTGGATGTGACTATTCGTGAATTGGCTGAGACCATGAGGAGTGTGGTGGGTTTTAATGGCGAGCTTATATACGATGAGACAAAGCCAGATGGTGCGCCTAGAAAATTAACTGATGTCACGCGGATTAACTCGATGGGCTGGGAATATAAGATTAATTTAAAGCAAGGGTTAGAATATACGTATCGTTGGTATCAAGACAATGGAATTGCCAATTAATGATTATTAGTTGACTTGCCTTTTAAATGTTCATATTGGGATTTGGGTGAGTATATTTTTTTGTTTTGTAAAATAGGGCTATTTCTGGTGCTGCGCGAATGGAAAGAGTGAATGTTTTATTTGGGTCAAATATTGTTGATGGTGGGGTACTTTGATGTCAGGTGAAAGGATGGAAAGCCCAGATTGCTGTAAATTTAGTCGAGAGTATTCCTGCTACATTGCCGCAGTACATAGACTTTTAGGTTGTTTATAAAGTAATTTAGATGCGAATGGTTTAAACGATTATGGAATATAAGGTTAGTTTAATGCCATCAGGGGTTGAGTTTCTAGCGGCTCATGATGAATCTTTGTTAGATGCGGCGTTAAAGGCTAATGTGATTCTTAGCTATAGTTGCCGGGATGGCAGGTGCGGTGCCTGTAAAGTAAAGGTTGTTGATGGTGAAGTGAATCAGCCTAATGGCCAGACAGGAATGTCCAAAGATGATTATCAAGATGGATTCGCTTTAGCTTGTGTAGCTATCCCCCTTACAGACATTGTATTGGAAGCAACATTTCACCCAGAGTTGCAAGGCATGAAAAGGAAAGTCCAGCCTACTAAAGTTGATTCAATTGACTTCCCTGTAGCGGATGTCGCTGTTCTTAAGTTGAGGTTTCCACCTGAGGCAAATTTTGAGTACCTCCCTGGCCAATATGTTGAGTTGATTTATAGGGGAGCCCGTCGTAGTTATTCTATTGCAAATATTTTGAAGGCATATGATGGAATTGAACTCCATATAAAAAAAAATCCTGGTGGGCTTTTTAGTGAATTTATTTTTTCTGAGTTGAAGTTGAATCAGTTGATATATGTTGATGGGGCTTTAGGTACGTTTTTTGTGCGTGAAAGCGATCGCCCTATCGTTTTTATTGCGGGTGGTACTGGCTTTGCGCCAGTAAAGTCTATGGTTGAGAAGTTGTTGTTTGAATACAATAAAAAGCAGATACATATATATTGGGGAATGTCGAGAAGCGCAGACTTTTACTCGGGTTTGCCTATTAAGTGGGAATCTGATCATGAAAATGTGCGGTATGTCCCAGTGGTTTCGGATGATGATAATGACTGGCGTGGTCGATCTGGATTAGTTCATAAGGCTGTTCTTGAAGATTTTGAGGGGATGTCTCTTCTTGATGTTTATGCATGTGGATCGCCATTAATGATCAAAGCCGCTGAGCATGACTTTGCATGTGAGGGTATGGATATGAATCATTTCTATTCTGATACATTTATGCCATCTAACAAATTAGTTAATAGAAAATGTAAGGGGTTTGAATGAAGGCGGTTATTTTAGCGGGTGGTTTAGGTACTCGCTTGAGTGAAGAGACAGACTTAAAGCCAAAGCCTATGGTGGAAATTGGTGGCAAACCTATACTCTGGCACATAATGAAAAGCTACTCGGCTCACGGAGTAAATGATTTTGTCATTTGCTGCGGGTACAAGGGGTATGTGATCAAGGAATATTTTGCGAATTACTTCTTGCATACATCAGATGTAACATTTTGTATGCGTGATAATGGTATGGACGTGCATCGAAAACGTGCAGAACCATGGCGAGTCACCTTGGTTGATACGGGTGATACAACTATGACTGGCGGACGTCTGAAGCGTGCTGCAGAGTATATTAAGGATGAGTCCGAGTTTTTGTTTACCTATGGTGACGGTGTGTCGGATGTAAATATCACGCAAACCATTGAGTTTCATCGACAGCACGGTAAATTAGCCACGCTTACCGCTACCTATCCTCCTGGTCGATTTGGTGCTCTGGAAATCAAGGAACATCAGGTAGTGAGTTTTCAAGAGAAACCTAAGGGCGATGGCGGTATGATCAACGGTGGTTTTTTTGTACTCTCTCCCAAAGTGATCGACTATATCGATGGTGACAGTACAACATGGGAACAGTACCCACTTAATCATCTTGCCCGCGAGGGTGAATTGATGTCCTATGAGCACAAGGGTTTTTGGCAGCCCATGGATACACTACGAGATAAACACCACCTTGAAGAACTTTGGGCTAATAACAGAGCACCATGGAAAGTGTGGTAATGGATGCTGCTTTTTGGAAGGGGAAGAAGGTACTTGTCACCGGGCATACTGGTTTTAAGGGAAGTTGGTTATCACTCTGGTTGCAGAGCCTAGGCGCTAAAGTGGTGGGGGTGTCTCTAGACCCGCCGACGACCCCAAGCCTCTATGAACAGGCGCAAGTGGCTGATGGAATGGACAGTTTACGTGAAGATATTCGTAATCTAGATAAAATGAAGCTCATATTTGCAGAGCACCAACCAGAAATCGTTTTTCACCTGGCAGCCCAGCCTTTAGTGCGTTACTCCTATCGTGAGCCGGTAGAGACGTATGCAACCAATGTCATGGGCACTTTGCATATACTTGAAGCCATCAGAGCATCAAAATCTGTCCGAGCCGCAGTAATGATCACCACTGATAAGTGTTATAAGAATCGTGAATGGGAGTGGGGCTACAGAGAGATCGAACCTATGGGTGGACATGACCCCTATAGTAGTAGTAAAGGCTGTGCGGAACTATTGATTGCTTCCTATCGTGACTCTTATTTTCCTGCACAGGCATATTCTCACCATCAGACAGCTATAGCCTCAGCTCGGGCGGGTAATGTGATAGGCGGGGGAGACTGGGCTGAAGACCGCCTGATCCCTGATATAATCAGAGCCTTTGAGATGAAAGATACAGTTCATACCCGTAACCCTAATGCCATCCGTCCTTGGCAGCATGTGCTTGAGCCTCTCGCAGGATACATTGAACTGTCTGAACGGTTATGTATGGATGGAATGCCGTGGGCTGAGGCATGGAACTTTGGGCCAAGAGAAGAGGATGCTAAATCCGTTGAATGGATCGTAAAAGAAATGACCCAGCTTTGGGGGGGGGGGGCTGCATGGGGCATCGACAAAGGTGAGCACCCACATGAGGCGAATTACCTTAAATTGGATTGCTCAAAGGCGCATACAAAATTAGGGTGGCGACCTAGATGGAATCTGGGGCTGGCCCTGAAACAGATAGTAGCTTGGCACAAAGCGCTCGCAAGCGAGACAACCCCAAGAACTCTCTGCCAAAAACAGATTACTGAATATATGAATTTAATCGGATAACAACATGTCACAAGAACAGATTAGAAAAGAAATTTCGGATCTTGTAGAAAAGTTTTCACTTGGAGCTTACGCACCCAAACCCTTTGTAGCTGGAGAGACAGTGGTACCACCGTCAGGCAAAGTTTTAGGTGCAAATGAACTGCAGCTGATGGTAGAGGCTTCATTAGATGGCTGGCTAACCACAGGCCGTTTTAATGAGCTGTTTGAAAAACGGCTAGCACAATACCTGGGCGTCGATCATGTTCTTACAACGAATTCGGGGTCATCCGCTAATCTCTTGGCACTGACAGCACTGACATCTCCCTCTTTAGGAGAAAGAAGCTTAAAACCTGGTGATGAAGTGATTACCGTTGCAGCAGGCTTCCCAACAACCGTAAACCCCATTCTGCAAAATGGCCTTGTCCCGGTCTTTGTCGATGTTGATATCCCAACTTACAACATCGATGTAAATCAGTTAGAGCAGGCATACTCGAAAAAGACCAAAGCGGTGATGATTGCGCATACTCTTGGTAATCCTTATGACCTCGGAGAAGTTAAAGCATTCGCTGAAAGGTATAATCTTTGGTTAATTGAAGACTGCTGCGATGCTTTGGGGGCGGAATATAAGGAGAAGAAGGTAGGTACCTTTGGTGACATTGCAACACTCAGTTTCTATCCTGCGCATCATATTACCATGGGTGAAGGAGGGGCGATTTTTACTCAATCGAGTGAACTTAATAAACTAATTGAGTCATTCAGAGATTGGGGACGTGACTGTTATTGCGCACCAGGTTGCGATAATACATGCGGAAAGCGTTTTTCTCAGCAGCTGGGCGATCTTCCCATTGGATACGACCATAAATATACCTACTCACACCTTGGTTACAATCTAAAGATAACAGATATGCAGGCTGCGTGTGGACTTGCTCAAATGGACAGTCTGCCGGCATTTGTTGAAAAGCGAAAACAGAACTTTTCTTACCTTAAAGACCGCCTTTCTTCGGTAGAAGAGTTTATGATTTTGCCGGAGCCAACTCCAAATTCAGATCCATCTTGGTTTGGTTTTCCAATAACCCTTCGTGAAGAAGCGAATATTAACCGTGTCGATTTACTGAAATATCTAGACCAGAGCCGTATTGGTACAAGACTTTTGTTTGCGGGTAATCTTACAAGGCAGCCATATTTTAGAGGGCATAACTATAGAGTGCCTGGAAAGTTAACTAATACTGACCGTATCATGAATCACACTTTTTGGGTTGGGGTTTTTCCTGGTTTGTCCGAAACACAACTCGATTTTGTTAGCGAAAAAATTGAAGAGTTTTTCGGGGTTAACTTTTAATGTTGAGGTGATTTTCTTGTTGACATAACTTAATAATGCAGGCCTATTTTCAATTTGTTAGTTTGCTGGCTGTTGCAGATGATTTCTCTGGTAACGCAGACGCCAACATATAGGCCGTCAACTTTAACTTAGTCGATCTATGAAATGGTGCTCTGTGCGTGTGTTTAAGAGTTTAGCCCCCGGACCAGGTGTTTTGCATAAGCTCACGCTTGATTGTTGAGTTGTCAACATTGGCCGTTTCCTCAATCTTGTTTTTCCGGTATTAGATTTAACCAGAGAATGATTTAGGTAATACTGTTCTGAGGTGAGCTTTATGCAGCCCACATTTGTGGCCTCTTTATTTTTGTTAGAGAAAGAACTACATAATGTTACTACAACTTGCCTGTCAACTAATGCCCAGTAGAGTTGGATTCAAAAAAAATCATGAATTCAAAGTACAAAGCTAAAATATGAAAACAATACTTATTTCTGGAGGTACGGGATATTTAGGGAAGCATTTGCTTGGCGTGTTGGTGGATTGCGATTACACAATTATTTTGCTAAAGCGCAAGACATCTTTGCTGGAGCCGCTAATCAATATTCTGAATAAGCTGAAAGTGTATGACATAGAGAAAGATGGCATAAAAAAAGTTTTTCTAGAGAATCATATTGATGTGGTTATTCACTTGGCCTCAACGTATGGGAGGAGTGGTGAAAGTCTGTCAGAAGTTGTGGCATCTAATATTATCTTACCATTAAGCATTATTGAAGAGGCAGCAATGGTGGATAAGTGTGTATTTGTTAATGCTGGCACTTCTCTTAACAGATTCACAAGCACATATTCATTGTCAAAAGAGCAGTTAGTTGACTGGGGTAAGCATTTTTCAGAAATGGGAGACTTGAACTTTATAAACCTCAGACTAGAGCATTTCTATGGGCCTAATGATAGTCCGAATAAATTCACTAGTTACATAATTAATAGTTGCCTAAATAATAAAAAACATGTTCCGTTAACTTGGGGTGCACAGAAACGTGATTTTATTTATATTGATGATACGGTTTCAGCGATTGTCATTATACTGAAATATGCATTCCAAAACTTTATAGGATTTCAAGAATTTGATGTCGGTAGTGGGAAAGCTGTCCGCATTAAAGAAATTTGTGACCTGGTTCATCATTTAACAGGTTCGTCTTCAGTGTTGGATTATGGTGCTGTCTCTTATCGAGCTAATGAGCCGATGTACTTGCAGTCGAATACATCTAAGCTGACAGAACTTGGATGGGTCTGTGGAAATTCACTTGAGGTTGGTCTAGTTAAAACAATAAATGCTGAAAGGAAAAATCTAGGAAATGATGGTGAGTAATATTGTTATCTAATACGCTAGGTTTAGTGTTTTATCAGCTAGTTAACCTCTTGGTTTCATATGAACTTGCGATTCAGCTTACAGTTGTAGAGTTTGGTGAATATCAATTTTATCTTTCATTAGCATTTTTTTCTGTGATGCTCCTCAAACTCGGCGTTGATGAGGGACTTGTGTATAGTCTACCAAAATATAGCAATGCTCAGGCGTCATCCATTTTATGGCTGATCTTCGGGGTATATGTTTTGATTTTTTATATATTATTTTCAATTAAAGTGCCTGGCAATTATTTATTAAGTCTTGCTAATTTGGGTCTGAGTTACGAACTTTTACTGAATATTTCACTTTCCTTTTTTTGCTTAACCTATTTGGGTGCGGTGTTACGGGCTAAGGGCTATATTGTTACAAGGGTGGTAGGAATATATGTTGTCTCCCCTGTTGTTATGTTAGCGTTAATCGTAGTAAAAGGTGGTGGTGTTGACAGTATTCTTTCCTATCGAGTAGATAGTTTTTGGATGGCTGTATTGGTAATGGCTCTGGCATTTGTTATATCAAACCGTCGATTTGAATTTGAAAATAGCTGTTTAAGAATAAAGAATGTTATGAAAATTTCACTAGGAATTTTTGTTCTGCAAGTGTTTCAAAGCGGTATAGAGCAAAGTTACCTTGCTTTGGTTATTGTGAAATATCTGGATACTGAGATTTATCTTGGCTTTTATAGTTTCGCAATCCGGTATTCGGCCCTCCTGGCAATGGTCGTTATTATATTTAATGGTTTTTTTGTGCCTATAATGGCTTCAATGATGAGCTCTGGGAGGCATGATGAACTAAAGGATGCATATTTGTTGGGGTCGAACGTAGCTATTGCTATGAGCTGTATTGCTTTCATCCTGTTATATTCTTTTGTGCATGAAATTGTTGAGCTGATAGATATCAAATTTCTACCTGCTATAGGTTTTATAAAAATACTTTTATTTGCACATTTTTCAACATTATTGTTTGGGTTAAATTTGCCGATAATATTCTTTTATAATAAAAAATACGAGCTATACAATTTGTTGTTTTGCTGTTTAGTTATGTTGGTAATTGGGCTGTGGTTAGCTAATATGTATGGTGCTCTTGGGGTAGCATATGCGGCACTTTTGAGTCATATCTTGATGAATTTGATAAGGGCACGAAAAGTTTATAAAATTCTTGGGGGCAATATATATAAAAATCTAAACACTCATAAGGGGTTGATTAGCATTTTAATTTTCGTTGGTTTTTTTGAGGCCGTACCAGAAAAAATTAATGTAGAAATAAAATTGTGGGTAAGTATTTTACTAGTGATGTTCTTCGTAGGTAGATATTATACTTCACTTGTTAAGCTAGCAAAGTATCGGTTGTGAAAATGAAAGCACTCTTGATAACTACGTTGTACTCACCATTTCAGATTGATATAGCAAACGAATTTAAACAAGAGGATGGGGTATCTGAGTATCATGTTGCATTTACAGTGTTATCCTCAAAAGTGAGAGGGAATCACTGGCAAGTTTCTAGTTCGGTTGATGGGAAGTATATCCATTCGATTGATAGCGATGGCGATTGTGATCACATCGTTCAATGGTTAAAAAGACTAATTGAAGAAATAAAACCAACGCATATAATACTGGGTCGTTGGCGAGGATGCGTCGCTATAGAAATCGCGCGTTACTATAAAGATTTGGATGTGAAGATAGGGTACTGGACAGAACCACCCAATTTTTTACTCCCAAATATTGTACAATTCAGTTTGGCTTTATATTCAAGATATTTATTAAGGGGGGCAGATTATTATTTCTCTATTGGGGCGCGGTGTGAGAATATTTATAGAGATATATTAACAAAGAAAAGGCATGTCTATCAATTATCCTACGGGCAAGATTTAAGTGAGTTCTTCAGTATAGACGATACGTTAAGAAACAAAAAACTCACTTTTTTATTTTCAGGCCAGCTGATTAAAAGACATAATATTCATTGGATATGCGATGCAATATTAAAGCTGCATCTAATTTATCCAAATAAGTTCAAGGTCATTATTGCGGCAAAAGGGCCAGAGCAACATTATATTGATAAAATGATTATCAATGAGCCGCAGTTGGGAGAGGTTGTGTCATATGATAGAGAATACGAGCATTGGTCAGATCGAATACGTCCATTCATGAAGTCAGACGTCTTGATATATCCGACTAGTCATTCGGGTTGGGGGCTTGTTATACCTGAGGCGATGGCTGCAGGAATGGCTGTTTTGTCGACCAGGAAAGCAGAGGCCGCCAATTATTTTTTGCGGCACGATGTTAACGGTAGAGTGATTGAGCATACAAAGGAAAGCTTGCACGACGGAATGGAATACTGTCTTCTAAATAGAGATGATGTGGGAAGGTATGCCAAGCAGGCGCGTATTGATGCAAAGTGTGGTACAGCAAGTTACGTTGCAGAACGCTTGAAACTTTTGTTAAACAAAGTTTAAGCAGGTTATGAGATATATACTAATGTACGAAGAGAGATGATTTAGCATCGTTGATTTAATGGAATCTTTTAAAATATATGATAAGGCAGTTAAACTATCTTTTCAGTTTAAAGTTATTACTTTTTTATTAATTATATCATCGCTTTCATGGGGTGGTACTGAAACTGTAAGTGATAGTGTAGCGGTTAATGTGCGTCAGATTATATTTAGAATTGCGCCTGTCCTTATCGTCATAGCATATTTATTTGTACTTGACAGTAAAAGAAATCTACACGCGATGAAAACATTGTCAAGGCCGATATTTTGGCCGGTTTTACTTTACCTTGTATTTTCGGTTATAGGCGGTTCTTATGGTCACTATCCGTTGCTCGCGTACTGGAAGACAGTAGAATATTTTAGCGTAGTGTATTGGGCAGCGACCTTGCTATCGTTAACAAAAAATAAACAACTTACAGACATATTTAGAGTAGTGCTGATTAGTATAGTTTTCATCTTTGTCTGGATGATCATTATAGCATCGGTATACCCAAGTGAAGGTTGGTTTTTTGAAGGAAGTTTTAAGCTTAATGGTGTGCTCCCGACCATCAATCCAAACGCTATAGGCTTTTATTGTCTCTATGCTTTAGTCATTGCCTACCATATTTCTAAACCTATTTTCAGGATTATTATCGTACCTTTTATATTTATTTTTATTATTGAGACGTCGCGTTCCTCCTATATAGCGGCTCTAGTATTATTGCTGTTGGGGGTTGTAACTTTGGTCTATAAGAGGCCACGTAAAAATTACGTTGTATTTTTGGCTATGTTTACAGCAGTATTTTCGACATTGCTATCATATTTTTGGGTGGACGTGCAGCTGTATATCTTAAGGGGGGCGAATGACTGGAGTGATTTATCAAATTTATCGGGGAGAACGAGTCTGTGGATGATTGGTGTTGAAGAGCTTAAGAGGACTTTTCCATTTGGTAATGGAATTGGTACATCTAGTAGATATTTATATTTAAATTATGATGAGATAAAGCAAAGTGTCAGCATGCACAATTCACCACTTGAATTACTTATAAATGCAGGCATGGGTGGGGTTGTAATGATTATTTGGTATTGCGGCACAGGGTTATCAATCTTGATTAGTTTTCTTAAAAGTCGAAGGTTGATGGTTCATAATGACCTGGTTCTAATGCTTTATATAATATTATCTACACGTTTTTTAAGTAGCAGTGCATTAGCTTCACTGCAAATAGAGTTGATCATATTTTTTATTGTTATTATACAGCACGGGCGTCAAAAAGCAGATGAAGGATTGTTACGTATTGGGAACTCGCGTCGACATGAGGTTTGCTAGCTTAGCATCCCATTTAGAATAAGTAATTAGAGTTTGATTTAACTAATGTTATATTTGTGAATTAGAGATGCGTATGAAAATATTGATGGTAGGAACAAAGCCACCTCCGTTCCATGGTCAGTCTATAGCTTTTGGGTCGGCTGTAGAGGCTATAGTAGACGAAAAAATGCTTGTGTCGACGTCATTTAGAAAAAAAAGTACTATTGAATCTTTTTCTGTATTTATTTTATATTTTTTCAAGACTATCTGGGCACGTTTTTTTTTTAGGCCTCAAGTAGTCTATTTCTTGTGTTCGAGATCGTACATTGGGCTTGTTCGCGATCTCTGGCTGCTTTTGTTGTTTTATAGGTCGCCGGCTATTATCTGTAATCATTTACACGGATCTAGTTTAAAGCAATTTTATTATAGTTTACCCTGGCTTGTACGAAATATCGTAGCAAGAATGTATAAAAGAGTGGATAGGCATGCTGTATTAATTGATGGGATGCAGGAGCAACTAAGTTTTCTAGGAAGTCAAACTGAGATAAAAGTCATACCAAATTATTTTCCTAACGTACCGAGTTCTTGCAAGATTAATCGGGACTATAATTCATCAGTTATATCTCTAATTTATCTTTCTAGTATTGTAAAAACTAAAGGAATATTCGATGTTGTTAGTGCGGTTGAAAAGCTTATTGAGACGGGATACAAGGTAAAATTAACCATAGCGGGCGGATTTGTTGGCGATGCTGAAATGAGTGCGGCATCAGTAGAAAAATCATTTTTTGATGCCATTAACAGCAGGGGATACGTAGAGTACGTAGGCATTGTAAATGAAGAAAAAAAATATCAACTGTTGGGCCAAAACCATATTTTTATCCTGCCGACATATTACATATCAGAAGCAGTACCTTTATCAATCATTGAAGCGATGAGAATGGGGTGCTGTATCATTACAACAAATTACAAGTACTTGCCATTAATGGTTAAAAATCGTGTTAATGGCATGCTTGTTTGCATTAAATCACCAACAGATATAGGGAGAAAAATTGAAATTCTGATAAAAGACCGAAAATTTCTTGAGATTATTTCAAAGAAGAATATCAAAGAAGCTACGAAAAAATATTCAGAGCATTGTTACCAAAATGCAATTAGAAAATTTGTTGGCGTTAATTAATAATTATGATTATAGTTTTTTCAGGAACTGATGGGGCAGGAAAATCTACACAAATAGGCATCCTTAACGAGGAATTGCTCCAGAAAAACTACAAGGTCAAACACTTCTGGGGAAGGGGGGGGTATACGCCACTTTTTCAATTTTTAAAGACTCAAGCGCGAATGCTTTTGGGGAAAAAACGAATGCCACAAGGGCCTACCAAAAGCCGCAATGAACTAATGATGAGGAAGTCAGTTAGTAGATTATGGCTTTCGATTGCAAGTATAGATATGATCCTTTTTTATGGGCTGTATGTAAGATGGTTAAGTGCTATTGGTTATGTTGTAATATGTGACCGCTATGTAGAAGATACGTATTTAGATTTTAAGAGGAACTTTGGAGATAATTTTAATGAGCATGGGTTGCTTTGGAAATCGGTAACTTTCTTTTCGCCTAAACCTGATTACGCTTTTCTATTACATGTACCCGTAGAGGTAAGTTTAGAGCGTTCACGCTTGAAAAATGAGCCTTTTCCAGATTCCTCAGAAACTTTAGCGTATAGACTTGATAATTATTTAGATGAATCTAATTTCTCTTCCGTATGTTTTTATAAAATAGATTGTTGTCAATCTATCCAGGATGTTTATGCGCAGATTCATAAACACCTAAGAGATGTAATGTAATGCGAATTGAATTATTGCGTAAACGCGAGGACTTCAATGGCATATTTTGCGCCTCACTTAACTCCTTTTTAAAGAGTTATTTTAACTGTGAGAGTAAAATCACGTGGAAATGTGAGCGTGGAGCTCACTATTTAGTTAATGATTATCTCAATGTTATTTATCAAAAATCAATTTCTCGCAATAGTCTAGGTGATTTAACGCAGGAATTTGCATGGAATAAATCTTGGTTTAAGCACTTAATGCAAAAGAGTTATGTTTATTTTTCTGTTAGATGGCCATTTGAAAAGTATGCCGCATCAGCCACTCTTACCATAGAAAATTGTCCTGACGTCCTTGAGCAGTGGGTATTTATACCAGGTAATCACAGTATTCGAATTATTGATCTGGCAAACAATCAAAGTATTGTGTTCACAAAATTAGGGTTTAATAAGTCATTCCTAATTACAGATGCAAAAATAAGGCAGGAATTTTCACTACCTTTCGTGCCAAATATTCTTAAAGTAAATTGCGAAACTGGATGGTATACGGAAGAGCGAATAATTGGATTGCCACTAAACAGGTTGTCTGCCGATCTAGATCGTAAACTCGCATTCAAAGGGGCGAGTGAAAACCTTATAATTCTTTATGGCGAGACCTCAGAAAAACAAAAGCTTGGAATTTATATAACTCACGTACAGGAAAAGATTGATTTGTTATTGGCGACGTCATTCTCAGGTACTACTGAGGCTAGTAAAAATAAAATATGCACTATAAAAAATAGACTGCTAGATTGTATGGAGCAATATAAAGATAATGAAATAACACTGGCTTTAACGCATGGTGATTTCCAATCAGCAAATATATTATATAACGGAGGTAGCGGGAATAGCTGGTTAATTGATTGGGAATATGCAAATACTAGAAATGTGTTTTACGATTCCCTGACATATGAACTTCAGGCGCGAAAAAGTCAGGGGCTGGGTCAGCGTTTTTCTGTATTTTTGGGTGGGTTGGAGGAGGGAGAAGTACGTTGTTCATGGACTAAATATTTTTTAACCGCTGAAAACTCATATTGTTTAGCTCTCTTTCTACTTGAAGATTTGTTGGTAAGATTAGAAGAGGTAGCAGTTCCAGTGATTATTAATAAGCTAGATAGTTTGCATCCCTGGCTGGGTGAAATCATGGAGATCCGGCGTTTTTGTTTGAAGAAATAAATATGAGTGTGGTTTATATGCAATGAATGAAAATACAAGTTTTCTTCTTTTGAATCAGATGGCAGGGCCGTTGTTTCGTGAGCTGGCAGAGGATCTTGCAGATATAATGCCTGGGGGGTGTAAGCTAGTAACAGGGCATCCTGATACTTTAAATATGAGGTATTTAAAGGGTAAATTAATAATTCACAGAGCCCCGATGTATAATAGAAGCTCTAAAATATCTCGTTTATATTCATGGTTCAAATACTCTGTTGTCGCACTTTTAAAGATGCTACTTGCTGATAAAAATACGATAATGCTAATAGTGTCAAACCCACCTTTTCTTGGTCCCCTAGCGCTCCTGGTTCATTGGATTCGTAAAGTGCCATATATTGTACTGGTTTATGATTTGCACCCAGATACACTTATTTGCTTCGGCGTGTTAAATGAGCATTCGTTTGTTGCTCGTGCTTGGAGGTTTGTTAATAAAATTGTATGGGAGCGATCTGATGGCGTTTACACACTTGGTTCAGTTATGGCAGCTAAGCTTGCTTCTCAATTTTCACCAGAGAAAACCCGTCTTGGACATGTTGGCATTGTACCGCCTTGGGCTGATACGGATATAATTAAGCCTATAGATAAGGCAAATAATCATCTTGCAACGGAACTTTGCCAGAATAATGTTTTGACTGTGCTGTATTCTGGGAATATGGGGATCAGTCATGATAT
Source organism: Ectothiorhodospiraceae bacterium (assembly GCA_002401775.2). Taxonomy (GTDB): domain Bacteria; phylum Pseudomonadota; class Gammaproteobacteria; order SZUA-152; family SZUA-152; genus SZUA-152. Next base: position 6,951 of record NVUB02000011.1, on the reverse strand, counting down.
TGATAGTATTCTTGGGGCAGCAAAAATTCTTTCAAAACGGAATGATATTCGTTTCCTTTTTATAGGTGAAGGAGCTAAATGGCAAAGTGCGAAAAATTTTATTGATACGCACCATTTATGCAATGCTCTAGTTCTACCTTTTCAACCAGAAGAAAATTTACCGTTTACCATGGCGCTAGGTGATGTTTCTCTCGTTGCGCTAGATAAAGGAGCGGAAGGGCTAATGGTGCCAAGTAAAATGTACTATTACATGGCAGCAGGGTCTGCGGTAATTGGTATTTGTCAAGGAAAGAGTGATTTAAGTGAAACAATCAAACGGAGCCAGTGTGGCATGGTTGTTGAGCCTGGGAAACCAAAAGAGCTCGCTAAGCTTATCGTTAGTTTGGCCGACAGTAAAAATAAACTTGATTTTCTCAAGAAAAACTCAAGAAACGCAAGCCTTGAATATTATTCACGAAAGGTATGTATGGATGATTTTTTAGTATCATTGCGCTCGTCTGGGATAATCAATTAATCATATGAATACAATACTTGAGTTTGACTTAACATCTGAGCAGAGGTTACTGTGCCTTTGTATAAGGCATTGTGATTATTTGGATATAGCGCAGATAATTGATTTATATGAATCAATTGGCGACGATAGATTGTTTGAAGAGGCAGAATTAAATGGTGTGGCATCAATTGTTGCGCATGCCTTGGAAAAATGTTTGGGTGAAAAACATGCCCCTCTGCATTGGCGAAATGTATATGACGCTACTTCTGTCCGAATTGAAAATTACATGCATGAGCTAGAAAGAGCAGCCCGATTACTTGAAAAACATAATGTAAGGTTGTTAGCACTTAAGAATAGTGGTATCACAAGGGGATTTTATCCGCACTTTGGGGCATGCCCCATGGGTGATATTGATGTGCTTGTAAGTAAAGCATCATTTAAAAAATCTCATGAAATCCTTAGTGATGCTGGCTACAAATTGAAATTCCGCTGCCCGTTCGAAGAAGAAAGTCTTGAAGCTGCGCTGGAGGCTGGCGGGGCAGAGTACTCAGTTACTCTAGCGGGTGGTGAACACCTCTGGTTTGAGCTTCAATGGCGGCCTGTAGCAGGGCGCTGGATACAACCTGAGCAGGAACCCGGCGCAGATGAATTAATTGAGAGGTCAGTTTCTATTGCTGGCTCAGCAGTTCGATTGCTTTCACCTGAGGATAATTTACTGCAAGTTTCTTTACACACGGCTAAACATACTTTTGTTAGAGCCCCCGGGTTTCGTTTACATACTGATGTGGATCGTATTGTAAGCTCACAAGAAATTGATTGGGCATTATTTACGAGCAGGGTAAAGCACCTGAGGACAAAAACGGCGGTATTCTTGTCATTAGCGATGGCTAAATCATTGTTAGGTACCCCCGTTCCTGATGAAGTACTAAATGAATTAAGTCCTAGTCTATGGAAAATAAAATTGATGAAGGGGTGGCTTGAGCGAGTTGGTATATTTGAACCTGACGCTCCGAAATGGAGTAGAGTTGGATATATGATTTTCGTAAGTTTATTGTATGACTCGGTTGGTGATTTCATGCGAGGGGTAGTACCGAGTAATGAAAATATGAAACAACAATACGAATTTAGCAGCAACTGGTTACTTCCTTATTATCACTTGAGAAGATTGAGTAATTTACTTTTTAGGCGGATTAATACTTGATATGTTGAAGCGAGTGTTTGATATATTTGTATCATTATTTGGGCTTCTAATTATTAGTCCGGTTTTGGTAGTTGTAGCTGTCTGCGTTGTGGTTAGCATGGGGCGGCCGGTGTTGTTTCGGCAAAATCGGCCAGGGATAAATGCTAGTCCATTTTCCCTGAATAAAATTCGCTCCATGAAGTGTGCTCATGGATATGATGGGGAACTGTTGGCTGATGCTGAACGCATTTCCGTTTTAGGGAAGCTGTTGAGAAATTCTAGTTTAGATGAGCTGCCTAGCCTTTGGAATGTATTAATAGGAGACATGAGTTTGGTTGGCCCCCGGCCTTTGTTGATAGAGTATTTGCCGTTATATACTAAGGAACAATATCGTCGTCACGAAGTTAAGCCTGGTATTACTGGCTGGGCACAGGTAAACGGGAGAAATGCTATAACTTGGGAAGAAAAATTTAATCTGGATGTTTGGTATGTGGATAACCAATCATTCTGGCTGGATTTTAAAATATTGCTCATGACTATCAAAAAGGTGTTTGTTCGTGAAGGTATAAGTCATGATGATCATGCCACGATGCCTTTCTTTACTGGTACTAACTCTACAAAGAATTCTATTGACCATGGCTGATTTCAATATTTTGTTTACTTCCGCTGGGCGGCGAGTTTCTTTATTAAGGTGTTTTCGAAAAGCACTAAATGAACTAGGTATAAGGGGGAAGATAATAGCTGCTGATGCAGGCTTGTCTGCGCCCGCATCTTTTATTGCAGATGAGCGATTGCTTGTACCAAGAGTTTCCGATCCTAAATATATTGGTTTTTTGTTGGGGTATTGTCAGGAAAATAATATTCGTTTATTGATTTCATTGATTGATAGTGACTTGGTGCTGCTGTCTCAATATAAAGATGCTTTTGAGAAAATTAATACGACATTGTTAGTCTGTGATGAGGAGACTAACAAAATTTGCTTTAACAAGCATAACACCTATCGATTTTTTACAGATAACAACATACCTACGCCGTATGTTTTCACTGAGGTAGAGGTCGCAGGTTTATCGGGAAATAATTATCCAGTCTTGATTAAACCATGGGATGGCAGTTGCAGTATTGGGGTAACAAAAATCAATAATAGCACAGAATTGGCGTTTTTTTATAGTTATATACGCCATGCTATGGTCCAGGAATTTATTCAGGGCGATGAATATACCTGCGATGTATATGTGGATTTCTCGGGAAAAGTTCGTTGTGTGGTACCGCGTAAAAGACTTGAAACTCGGGCAGGTGAGGTAAGCAAAGGTGTGACCGTTCGTGATCTAGCCATCATTAAGGCTGTCAAGGGTGTTGTAGAAAAACTCCCTCATGGAGTTGGGTGTATAACTGTTCAATGTTTTAAAAATGAAGATGGTGTAATTAAGTTTATTGAAATTAATCCGCGGTTTGGTGGCGGCATTCCTCTTTCTATTAAAGCAGGGGCAGATTTCTCAAAATGGATAATTCAAGAAGTGCTGGGGCTGGGGTGTGATGCTAATGGTACATCTTGGGAAGATGATTTGGTGATGCTTAGATATGATGATGAGATTTTTGTGCCTGGGAGCCAAGTAGTGTGAGAAACTGTTTGATCATGGATCTTGATGACACATTATTCCCCGAGTATGAATATGTGAGAAGTGGTTTTAAAGCTGTTGATGATTACCTGGTCAGTAATCATGGTTTAGTGGGTTTTCTCGAGAAGGCTAACGAAATATTTGAGTCAGGCGAAAGAGGCGATATCTTTAACCAATATCTAGACTCGATGTCTATTAATTATGATGAAAAATTTATTATAACGCTAGTTAATATTTATAGGCATCATAAACCAGAGATATCCCTTTACAAAGACGCAGTTTGGGTGTTTTCGCAATTTGCTAGGACTCACCGCTTTGGTTTAATTACGGATGGCTGGTCTGTCACGCAAAAGAATAAGATCGCGGCATTAGGAATCAAGCAAAAATTTAATTCTATAGTAATTACTGATGAACTAGGCCCGAAATACTGGAAACCTCATAAGAAACCTTATCTTCTTACACAAAAAAAACTAAATACCACTGGGTGCAATTGTATTTATGTGGGAGATAATCCAAAAAAAGATTTTGTAACACCTAAAAAATTGGGTTGGCTGACTGTACAGGTTAAGCGTGATCGCGGTGAATATAAGGATCTATCTGTAAAACAAGAATATTGTGCAAATTTTGAGATAGCATCTTTATTTGAATTAGAAAGCATCATTAAGAACTGATTGATGATTATGCTGATTCGGAATTGAAGATTAGTAAGTATTTATTAGTTGGGAGAGCGTAAATGTGGAGACTAAGGTTTTTAGGTAGAGTCACTGTAATTAGAAAGCTAGTGAAATTTATTATTGGGTGTTATTACTATCATGGTCGTGTTGTCGTAATTCAAAGAGGGCCGCTCAGAGGGATGAGCTGGTTTTGTAATAGAGAACATCAATTTTGGATGCCTCTAGGTGTCTATGAAAAGGAAACAACTCAATGGCTTGAAAACCAAATACAGACAGACACAATATTTTTTGATATTGGTGCAAATGCCGGGTATTTTTCATTATTGGGTAGCCGAATTGCAAAATGTGGGAAAGTGATCTCGTTTGAGCCAGTGCCAACTAATATCGAAACAATAAAGTCTCATATTTCGGAAAATAAAATAAATAATATTATCATTGAGCCAATTGTTATATCAGATAAAGCTTGTTTGGTGGAGTTTTCTATAGAAAAGACTAACGCTAATTCACATATATCTGATGTTAAAATCGAGCATGCTGTATCAAATCCATTGAATACAATCAATGTACAATCAGTGACGTTAGATGAATTTTCTTTGGAAAAGAAAATCACCCCAAATGTGGTTAAAATGGATGTTGAAGGCGCTGAAGTGAAAGTATTAATGGGTGCCGCTAATCTACTCAAGTCTGGGAACGCTGTCTGGATAATATCAACGCATAGCACAAGTCTATATGAAGATTGTAAAAATATCATGCAAAGCTATGGATACAGAATTGATTCCCTGCATGGGTTTCATCATGAGTTGCTATGCTATCCCGGAAATCATAATGCTCAATGATTTATAAGTGACCGGAAGTTGAATTTGCTTTTTCCTCCCTGGCCTTCATATACTCAAACTGAAATTGATGTAGTATCACGCGTTTTATTAACTAACAAGGTGGATTATTGGACTGGTAATGAGGGCCAAGAGTTCGAAAGTGAATTTTCTAAATTTGTTAGTACAAAACAAGCAGCAGTAGCGAATGGTACATTGGCGTTGGTGCTGGCTTTAAAGGCATAAGAGCAGGGGATGAGGTTTTGAAATTGCCTCGGTGTTGCATCCTTCAGCACAAATTTGAGAGGATGTAAGAATTGGAGAAGGCACAGTTGTTTTTGCAAATACTGTTATCAATATTGGCTCGGTTTTAGGGGACGGTTGTATTGTGAATACTGCAGCAACTTTGGATCATGACAATTGTTTAGGGGTTGGTGTTCATATATCACCCGGTGTACATTTGGCGGGTAATGTGGGGATAGGTGACCGAAGCTGGGTCGGTATCGGGGCCTCAGTTATACAAGGCTGTGATATTGGGCATGATGTAATTGTCGGTGCTGGAGCTGTTGTGACAAAAGACATAATTGATGGGCTAACCGTTGTAGGTGTGCCTGCACAAGAACTTAAAAAATGAACCAAGAGTTTAGAAATTGGCCTGAATTTAGCCAGGAAGAAGTAGATGCTGTTGGTCGCGTATTAGGTTCAGGCCAGGTGAATTACTGGACGGGGAATGAGGGTCGTGAGTTTGAACGTGAATTTGCAAAATCATGTAATGCTGCTTATGCCGTAGCCCTATCGAATGGTACGGTTGCACTGGAATTAGCACTGCGAGCACTTGGGATTGGACCAAGAGATGAAGTGGTTGTTACTCCACGTACCTTTATTGCCTCGGTCAGCGCAATTGTTATGGTGGGCGCTACGCCCATTTTCGCTGATATAGATACTGTTTCCCAAAATATTACGGTCAACACCGTTAGCTCGGTGTTGACCGAGCGTACTCGGGCCATTATCGCTGTGCATCTTGCCGGTTGGCCATGTGATATGGATGGTTTAATGGCCCTGGCAAATGCTAGAGGGTTGTTTGTTATTGAAGATTGCGCCCAGTCTCATGGGGCCATGTATAAGGGAAAGCCTGTTGGCGGGCTTGGTCATGTTGCAGCTTGGTCTTTCTGCCAAGACAAAATCATGACTACTGGTGGCGAAGGCGGCATGGTGACCACCAATGATCGTGCTCTTTGGTCGCGTATGTGGTCGTACAAGGATCATGGTAAGTCTTGGGGTGCGGTATATGAGCGAGAGCATCCTCCTGGTTTTAGGTGGTTACATGATTCGTTGGGTACCAACTTGCGGATGATGGAAATACAAGCAGCGATTGGGCGCATTCAGCTTAAGCGTATGTCAGATTGGCATGGGCGCCGTAAGGCTAATGCCGAGGTTATTCTTGAGGTTTGCCGACAATTCCCCATTGTGTTGCGTGTACCGATGCTATCTGAGATTATCGAACATGCTTGGTACAAGTGCTACGTATTTGTGCGCCCGGAAGGATTAATGGAGGGTTGGGGGCGTGATCGCATTATGGGTGAAATTAATCTACTTGGGGTTCCCTGCTTTTCTGGCACTTGTTCTGAGGTTTATTTGGAAAAAGCCTTTGATAATACAGTTTGGCGACCTAAAGAACGTCTACCAGTAGCTAAAGAGTTAGGAGAAACGAGTTTGATGTTTCTGGTACATCCAACGTTGACTCAAGATGAGATCAGTAAGACAGTGGAGGTTATCCAGCAAGTAATGTCACTAGCAAGTAAATAACTGACGATACTTCGCAAATTGTTTTGTAGAGGAAAAAATCTGGCAGGCGCATCGGAGCCACTATTACCAGCGGCTTGTTTTAGCTGGCTGGAGTCATAAGCGTACAGTGTTGTTCGAGTATTTGTTAATGGCTTGTTGTGGGCTAACTGCGATACTGGGACGACAGGCCACTGAAATAAATCTGTGGCTTTTATTGGCCGCGTTGGCCTGTGTGTATGTCGCAATCATGGTTTGGGTGGGGCGGTGTTTTTCAAGGTAGTTGTCGCTTTTTTTAATCACGCGGCGTCTTTTATCTCGTCCTTTTCAGGGTTTAATGTCACCGCACCGATGGGATTCCAGTTGCGGGTATCTCCAGACCATCGCTCAGGGT
>NVUB02000109.1 GCA_002401775.2 Ectothiorhodospiraceae bacterium | reverse complement strand
TCTTTGCTTGCTGAGGGCTCTTTACTGGTTGAAGACTCTTTACCCGTTGAAGACTCTTTATTTGTTGAAGACTCTTCCGCCTCTGAAGAATTGACGCCATCAGATGATATTCAAATTGTTGATGAGACTGTTGAGAATTTTGAGCCTGTCTCTCTGGAATTTGAAGAGGCGGGCCAGGTTGACTCTGAAAGTGCTTTGTCCGATGAAAGCGCTGTATCCGTAGAAAGCACTGACCTCTCGGATGAATTCACACCATCGGATGACGCTCTGCTGGTTGATGGTGCTATCGATGAACTGGACACTATCTCCCTGGAGCTTTCCTCAGATGATAGTGAAGAAAGCATATCTGAATCCGTTGAAGTAGAACGATCATCAGACTACGAGCCCGTATTGGTGGAGGTTTTCCGGAAAGAGGCCACCAACCATATCAGTGCGATTCGTGAATTTTTGCTCAACGCCAGTGGTGAACCCACTGAGGTAGATGACGAGCTTCACCGCGCCTTCCACACCTTACTCGGTAGCGCGCGTATGGCAGGTGTATTGTCCATTTCAACACTGAGCGAACCCAGTGACAAGCTCATTCGGACTATGCATGAAGCCAATCTGAGTGTAGACAGCAAAGGCCAGGTTCTACTTCACGATATCGCAGATGCTATTGAAACACTCGCCGCTGATTTTGACAGAGTCGATTTTTCCGAACCCGATCATTCGGACATTTTAAATCGCATTGCCGAATTACACGACGCAGTACTGCTAATCTCTAAAAAGGTCGAGATTGTCCAGGAGAGCATTGATTCAATCAGCGACCTCCCCAGCAGTGAAGAATCCGACAACGAGGAAGCCGAAGATGCCGAGCTAATCTCCATATTTGTTGAAGAGGCCGACGAAATATTGCAGGGCTCCGATGCCATGATGCAACAATGGCAACAAGGTGGTGATGATCTTCATGCTATCGCTGAATTGCAACGTGCCCTGCATACGCTTAAAGGTGGAGCCAGACTCGCAGGTTTTGCCCCCATAGGTGACCTCACTCACGAGTTGGAGGCACTATTAGAAGCCGTTGCCGAAGGCCGGCGCTCGACCGACGAGCAATTGCCGCCATTGGTACAGCAAGGCCTTGACTGGCTCGGCGCGGCCATTCAGCAGATTAAAACCGGGGCCGGAGCCGCCGTGACCCCCGCAGAGGATTTGCTGTTACAAATCGAACATCTCGCATCCTCATCTTCCGCGCCTGACAGCATTGAACCTGAATCTGTCGAACCCGTGAGCAATGAAACGATAGCTGAAGATATCGACGATGCTCAACCGGAAATTGATTTATCGGAACTTGTTGAGCCATATGTTGAGCCAAGTGTTGAATCCGGTCTTGAACCTGAGTCATTTGATACCACCGCCGATGCTGACAAAGAATCAGACGAACTTCTGCTCGATGAAGACACTATACCCGCATCGTTAACAACACCTGCAGCACCCGAAGAAATCGTTGAAGAGGGCTTTGAAGAGCTTACTCAAGAACTGATTGAAGAGCCTCACTTCACCAGCAATATAGAGCCTGAAGCTGTCGCAGCCGCTACCGATGTGGATTACGACCCCGATCTCCTGGAAGTATTCCTCGAAGAGGCTGAAGAGATTCAGGAAAGCACGGAACAGGCCTTGCAAGACTGGTCGTCACAACTCGATAACCTAGATCATGTTGCTGAACTTCAACGCCTTCTTCATACCCTGAAGGGCGGCGCCCGTATGGCCAATGTATTGGCCGTAGGTGATTTAGCCCACGAAATGGAATCTCTGCTCGAACGCATTGCCGATCGACGTACTACACCCACGGCAGAACACACGGATCTTATTCAGACCTGCCACGATTGGTTGATAGGCGCACTGGAAGAAGCCCGTAAGCTTCAACCAACCTCTGTCCCGTCTGAGCTTATTGCCGGGCTAAATGCCGCCATTAAAGGCGAACAATATAGTGCTGAGGGTAGCGAGCCCTCCTTCCAAGCAGAGGAAACGGCACCTGAAGACGATACAACTGCTTCGGAGATAACCACCGAAAGCCGTGAGACACCCGAGCCCACGCCAGTAAGCGTTGCCGAACAAACCGTGGAAATGGAAGATTTTACCGAGGAATTTGACCTCGAATCCACGGTCATCGACATAACAACGCGCAAAACCGAAACAGCCGCTACCGACGAGCAAGTGCGGGTACGCGCAGAACTACTGAATAACCTCGTCAATTTTTCAGGCGAAATTAATATATTCAACTCGCGAATTTCACAACAACTCGGCGCATCGCGTTTCAATCTGGCGGAACTGGACCAAACTGTTTTGCGTTTACGTGAACAGTTACGTAACTTCGAGATCGAAACCGAAACGCAGATCATGTATCGCCATGAAACCACCACAACGGACTCTGAAGATTTCGATCCACTGGAACTTGATCGTTTCTCCACCATGCAACAGCTCTCACGCAGTATGGTTGAGAGTCTGGGCGATCTGACCAGCATCCAGACCTTGCTGGACAACCTTTCCAGTGAAACCGATGTTCTGCTCTTGCAGCAACAGCGTGTCACCAGTGAACTGCAAGAAGGTCTGATGCGAACTCGCATGGTGTCCTTCTCCAGCATTTTGCCGCGCTTACGCCGCATCATGCGCCAAACGTGCAAAGAAGTTGGCAAAGAAGCGGAACTACAGGTCGAAGGTGGTGAAGGTGAGCTGGATCGTACCCAACTCAATCGCATTGTTCCCGCATTGGAACATATTATGCGTAACGCCATCGGCCATGGCCTGGAGCTGCCAAAAGAACGCACAAAGCTCGGTAAACCCGCGAGCGGCAATGTTGAAATACTGTTTTCACACCAGGGTTCTGAAGTTGTACTGACCATTTCAGATGATGGTACCGGCATTAATATAGACGCACTACGTGCAAAAGCGATCGAAAAAGGCCGTATGCAGGCCGATGCTGACCTCACGGACAATGAAATAATCGAGTTCATTCTCGAATCCGGTTTTAGCACCGCGACTGAAGTCACACAAATATCCGGACGTGGCGTTGGAATGGATGTGGTTAACTCAGAGGTCAAACAACTGGGTGGCACTCTGCACATTGATTCACAACCTGGCAAAGGTACTACATTCACCTTAAGACTGCCCTTAACCGTACTGGTCAACCAGGCGTTGATGGTACAAGTCGCTGATGCCTCTTATGCCATTCAGCTACCCAATATTGAACACGTAGTCCGGGTCAGTAATAAAGAACTTGCTCCGATGATATCTTCAGAGCAAACTGACTTTGAATACGCTGGTAACCACTACCAATACCTCAATCTCGGCACCATTTTACATGGCACACCACCGATACTACCGACTGACAAACAACGTGTACCGTTAATGCTAATCCACAGCGCCGATCATCGCATTGCCTTACATGTCGATAACCTGTTTGGTCGCCAGGAAATCGTTATTAAGTCTGTAGGTCCACAACTCAGCACCGTCGGGGTATTAAGTGGTGCCACGATATTACCCAATGGGGAAGTCGCTTTAATTCTCGACATCGCTAACCTGGTTCGCTCAGCCCTGGCTCAAATGCATGGCAAGGCAGTACCTCTACTACCCAGCATTGCTGAAAGTGCTGCTGAAAAAGCACTGATACCGACCGTCATGATCGTCGATGACTCCATTACCGTACGTAAAGTGACCGAGCGACTCTTGAAACGTTATGAATACAACATCATTACTGCCAAAGATGGTGTTGATGCCCTCACCGTAATGCTTGAACAAGTCCCCGACATCATGCTGCTCGATGTTGAGATGCCCCGCATGGATGGCTACGAACTTGCCACAACCATGCGCAATGACGCCCGACTCAAGCAAGTCCCTATTATTATGATTACCTCGCGTACCGGCGATAAACACCGCAAGCGAGCCATGGACATCGGCGTAGATATGTACATGGGCAAACCTTACCAGGAACATGACTTGATCAGTAATATCCGCACTCTAACAGGCGTCGAACAGGGCTAGCGCTCTATAGGATATTATGGAAAATTTATCAACCCGAGTTGCCATTTTAGCCGGTACAAAAAAAACGCAATTACTGCTTTCAACGTTATTGGAAGGAGCAGGATTAAATGTTGTCGCGCGCGACTTGCCAAGCGACAATTTTCTTTCGCTCCTGGACAGTGTTTGTGCGGATGTGTTGTTAGTCGATTTCAGCGAAACCAACGACAATGAAACCGACGTCATCGACACCTTGCTCGATTACGACAAACTACCCATTTTATTTAATGACAGTAGCCCTGCTGGCGGTGGTGCCAATGCGCAGTGGGCAAAGAAGCTTGCCCGTAAACTTGCCGACATGGCCTCTATTCATCGACTGCCTGACCCTAATAACCAGCCCGCAATCCATACAAAGCCTTTAACGCCATCGACACCCGTCGTTGAAGCTGAGCCATGCGAAGAAAATAATACTAAACCCTATATTGAAAAACGCAGCGCGGCACCCGCTCAATATCTTGAAATATCCGAAGAATCGTATGCCATCACTGACAATTATGCAGTACAACCCGAAACCGTCAACAAAATTTCGGTGCCCACCACTGTAGAGAAACCGGAAGGTGCCGCCGTTAATTTTTGGGTACTTGGCGCCTCCCTTGGCGGCCCACAAGCGGTTCGACAGTTTCTAGCCGCCATTAAAGAAGATTTACCCGTCGCCTTCATCCTTGCTCAACACATTGGTGCCAATCATATTTCTCTGTTAGCCGAACAACTCGATCGAGTAACGCCCTTTAAAGTGTTACCCGGACGATCTGGCTACCTGCTACGACACCACGAAGTGGTGCTGGCACCGGCAGATAAAAATATCAGTATCACCGAAGATGGCTACCTGTCCCTAACCGCCGCTCCGAAAAGTGCTATTTACTCACCCAGTGTCAATAATGCCATGACTGCGGTTGCCAAACGCTACGGCGAGATGGCAGGGACAATCGTATTTAGTGGTATGGGGGATGATGGTGCGCGCGGTTGTAAAGACATAGCAGCTCATGGCGGCGTTGTCTGGGCGCAAGATGTTGAAAGCTGCGTCATCAGCAGCATGCCAGACCAAGCTCGAAAAACCAACACGGTTACCTATAGCGCCAACCCACGCGTACTGGCAGAACACCTTTATCGATACTACAGCGAAGACAAAGCTTGATCGCCTTAGGAATAGAAATTAAATAACTTTTATAAGTAGCGCTCTGATTTAGTGCGTATTCGCCTACCAAAAATAGACGCTCTTAGGCGACAGTAGGCGCTTCTCTTAAGGAGCCTACTGTCGCCTAAGAGCGCCTACTTTTGGTGGTAGGTGAAGACGGGCTGAAGCAGGGATGCTAATGGTATGAGTTATTTAATTTCTATTCATTAGGGCAGATACTGAGAGAAAATGCATGAAACAAAACGAAGAAATAAGCAGTGTAGTACGCACCCAGTTAATACCACTCACTGACATGCAACTCGTCTTGCCAAACACCTGTATTGCGGAAGTCATCAGCCTTCAATCTATAAAGAATATCAAAGATTCTCCCGACTGGCTGCTGGGCATGACGCACTGGCGTGGCATAGAAATACCCGTTATTTCATATGAAAAAACCAACGGCTTGCCCACCGTTGAACATTCAAAACACACCCGTATAGCCGTACTCAACAGCCTGGAAGGAAATGAACAAATCCCCTTTTACGGCATTATTACCCAAGGTATTCCTAAGCTGCAATCACTGACGATGGCAGACATCAACAGCATTAAAAATCCGGACACCAAAATGCCCGTTGCGTTGCAACAAACCACCATTCACGACGTCAATGCCATTATTCCTGATCAACCTAAAATTGAAAAATTATTAACATCGGCCATAAAGAGCCACTAACAATAACCAATTACGTTTTGGTGGCTAGCGCAATACCATCACGCGCCACCTTTGCCATTAATGTAATTTCATCTTCGTTAATGACATAAGGCGGCATAAAATACACCACATTTCCCAGTGGTCTCAGCAATACACCGTTAGCCAGCGCATGTTCATAGACTTTTAAACCCCGCCGTTCTTGCCATGCATAGGCCGACTTATTCGCTTTGTCTTTCACCATTTCCATGGCCACAATCATTCCACACTGGCGTACATCACTAATATGCGGATGGTCTACCAACTCCGCCACAGAGTCTGCCATGTGTTTTGCCAATACCCTGTTGTCCTGCATAACATCCCGCTGCTCAAATAATTCCATAGTGGCTAAAGCCGCACTGCACCCTAGGGCGTTCCCCGTATAACTGTGTGAATGTAAAAAGGCCGTAAGATTTTCATAATCATCATAAAAAAGCTGGTACACAGTATCCGTGGTTAACACCACCGCCAAAGGAAGATAACCGCCCGTAATGCCTTTAGACAAACAAAGAAAATCAGGACTAATATCCGCCTGCTCACACGCAAAAAGTGTACCGGTGCGACCAAAACCCACGGCAACTTCATCAGCAATAAACAAGACATTATGTTCATCACAGGCTTTGCGCAGCATTTTCAGGTATACCGGATCATACATACGCACATTACCGGCAACCTGTACCAGCGGTTCAATAATAACCGCACACACTTCACCCGCATGTTGCTCAAGTGCTTTTTCCATTTCGGCAAACTGCCGAATCGCATAATCAGCCTCACTCTCACCCGCTTCCCGGCCATAACTGTCAGGAGATGGCACAGTGATAGGATGCATCAACAACGGCTCATAGGTTTCCTTATATAAAGAAACATCCCCAACCGCCAATGCACCCAACGTTTCACCATGATAACTATTTGACAGATTAATAAATTTCGTTCGTTTAGGTTTTTTTGAAAAAGTGCCGTCCTGCTTCTCTTTATTCAACCAATAATGAAAACTCATCTTCAATGCTACTTCCACCGCCGATGAACCATTATCGGTATAAAAGCAACGCGTCAGTGCAGGTGGCGTAATTTCCACAAGCTTCTCTGATAAACGAATCACAGGCTCATGGGTAAACCCCGCCAGTAACACATGCTCAAGTTCCGACATTTGCTGACTGACCGCCGCATTGATATGTGCATTAGAATGACCAAATATATTCACCCACCATGAGCTGATCGCATCCAGATATTGTTTTCCCTCGAAATCCTCCAACCAAACGCCTTTACCGCGTTTTATCGGAATCATCGGTAACTTCTCGTGATCCTTCATCTGAGTACACGGATGCCACAACACCGCCAAATCCCGTTCCTTCCATTCTTGATTCGTCATATAAATATCCTGAAGTCGGTAAACCCATTACCTGAAAAAAGAGCTGAATATACCCAGTATACGCCTTTGCCTTAGCTCACAGGATAAAGTGAAGGGTTTTATGGTTCTCATTGCCACCGCCCTAGACTCACGCCTGTATCCTGACGCCAGGAATACTTAACACCACACGAATGCGGCTGATTACGGGAACCTAAAATCGATAAACCCATTTCAACAATTGATAGGTTGTTTGGATGTGTACTTCTGTAAGAATCGTTTCACCGCATTTTTCGGTGTCGAGGAGAGCTTCTGCATAAGTGAAAACGATACATGCTCAATCCGATGATTATCACTAAGGTGATCAACCATTTTAAGCCACAGCCGCGCGGTCATTTGTGCATCGGCTAAAGCACGGTGAAACGTACCATCATTAGGGATATTGGCATGCTCCACCAAGGTGCCAAGCTTGTGATTTTCAGCCTGCTGATATATTCGCCTTGCCACCAGCATGGAACAGGCAAACTCCCCACTGCATTGACGTTTAACTCTTTCCAATTCGGCATGAAGAAAACGCTTATCAAAAGATGCATTATGCGCCACTAAATCCGCACCACCGGCAAAGTCAGCAAACGCCGTCATCACTTCGCCACAGGACGGTGCTGTTTTCAGCATGGTGTTGGTGATGCCGGTATAATCCTCAATAAATCCACTGATGCGCCTGCCTGGATTCATCAAACCCTGAAACTGGTCAACCACCACACCCTGCTCAATCTTCACCGCGCCAATCTCAATGGCACGATCACCGAGATCAGGAGATAGGCCAGTGGTCTCGAAATCGAGGACGATGACGGTGTTGGCGGATTTAAGAAAAGTGGCCGTCATATCAACTCATACCTGTCCAGCTAGCATATACATCACCAGCCGTATTAAGATTTCTTTCTGTCTTGGCTCGGATTCGTAAATCAGAATTTCGCTGCTCATTACTCTTCTTTTGTCATTTTACTCTGGTTGTCTCATTGAGACTTAAGAGACTTAACAAGGGGCTTAGATGAAAATCCATCATAAAGCGTCAACGTGGGGGCATTCGATTGCAGCCGTTAACTTGGCTGTCCATTTAGCTTTTCCTAGCTTTTCCAAACCACTGCCTGCCTCGGCAGCCATCACCGGAGACTTGGCCGTCTTTTGGATCAGGGCAATAGCCTGTTGTAACTCCTCTGCATTATTGTCGAAACGTTGTTGATTCAGGGTGTAACCTTGAATCAGATACTCTTTTAGACGCTGAGTGGCCCATTGCCGAAACCGTACACCTTGAGGGGACTTCACTCGATAACCGACCGAAATGATTACATCCAGAGAGTAAAACGCCACGGGTTTGTCCGAATATGCAATATGCGTTTTTTGCATATTGCTCTCTTCCTCAAGCTCTTCCTCTTTAAATACATTACGCACATGGCGAGAGATGACCGATTGATTACGTTCAAAAAAATCAACCATTTGCGCTTGAATCAACCAAACGGTATCACGCTCACCGTCTAGTCGTACTTCAACCTGATGGCCTTCGTTTTCGTATATCTGGATGGTATTTTTCATACGTCCATTCTTGTAGCGCTAAAAAATGTCATATTGTCCCTGTCAGTTAATGACTTGTCGATTGCACAAGGGCCACCCAATAGAGAGGGTCATTACCTTATTTCGCCTTTCACTACTCTTCTTTCGTCAT
The DNA here is from genome assembly GCA_002401775.2 of Ectothiorhodospiraceae bacterium. Classification (GTDB taxonomy): domain Bacteria; phylum Pseudomonadota; class Gammaproteobacteria; order SZUA-152; family SZUA-152; genus SZUA-152. The sequence goes on along the minus strand of NVUB02000109.1, from coordinate 9,978 downwards.
CTTTGCTCTGGTTTCCGTGTTGAAGCGTAGGGACGAGAAAATTCTATGCGGGGTGTCTGGTATCGGCCGAAAGCGGACGTTCGTATGAGGTAGCCTATGAACCAGAACAACCTCATGAAAAGCACTAAATTAATTTGTCTCCATCTTTCGTCCACTGCCTCCTGATAAAGGGACTAAACTCTTCTTCGTTGGCATGCTCCATTACTACAACTTGCGGAAGGAAACCACAGTCCTTTTTGATTATATTTAATGTATTTTGTATGACTTTAAATATGTTTTTTACCTGAATGATATTTTCATCGACCGTATGGCTCGAACCATCCTCTAGCTCTTTGTACTTTGATGGAAAATACACTTGACTAGGTTGATCTATGAATAAAAATGAAGGAATGGACGAATTCTTTTCTTTACAATTCAGATGAAGCAGTGCTAGAAATAAAGACAAGTGACATGCAAGCCAATTTGCACCACTTCCCATTTCAGAAAGGTGTATTTTTTCCTTGCCATTGAAATGGTAATAAAAATCAAACTTCTCTATCGAGAACTTCAACTCTCCTGGCTTTAATTCATCCTCAAAATCTAGTGTATTACAAATTTCTGTCATTTTTTTAGACAAGAATATCTCAGCCTCCTTTATTTTTGACTTTAAGTCGAACCCCTCTAGCTTTCCTTTAAGAAATTTGATTCTAAAAACCAACTCATCTGCATCTGTAGAATCAATGTCTTGATCATTGCGTGATAGTAAATTTTTGATATTTGCATCAGCCATACCCTTTGCTAGAAAACCTTGATCGCGTATAGATTTATTTACTTGTATACGTTGATCCTGTTCTTCAAGAGCTTTGATTTCAGATGTTATTTTTGAAATCATCTGTTTAAGCGAGTTCCTTTTTTTTCTTAATCCCTCTATTTGCTCAGAATTATCCTCACTATAAGAGCCAATTTTAGCTAACTCAGATTTGAGTTCCTCTCTTGAGTCTGAAACAAGGCAAATCCCTTCCCTTAAACTTGTATCCTCACTGTTGCAGATTGGACAAATAGACACATCGCCATCGAATTCCAGACTACTTGTCATTTCTAAAAATCTCAGTTGTGACGCGTGCCCACGAGTTAGAAATGAATTTCTTTCAAGAAGACCAAGCAGGTCTTGTGTCTCAATTATATCCCCCCTGACAGCTTCTCTCTCAATTTCTTTGCTTTTTATTTTTCTACTTAGATCAGCATTCATATAACTATTATTAGAAAATTTTGGTAAATTTCTAGCTATTTTTTTTAATTGGACAAGTGAAATCCCTGGATCAAGCTCCAATCCGATTACATTATAATATCCTTCTATTATTGCTTTTAAACGCTCTCGCACTTCTTCACTTTTTAGCTTTAGACTTTGGATAAGTTTATTATGCGCTTTTAACTCTTTTGTTTTTTCTTCCAACTCCCTTGCGTGTAGAAAATATTCGCTAGACTCCCAGCCTATTAAAATCGGAAAATCTTCAATTGTTTTTTTTCGTTTGTAGTAATCATCAAATCGATAAAATATGCTATGTTTGTTGGCTATTAGATTTTGATGCTGAAAAAGCAATGGAATGAAGCTTCTCATGGATGACTTTCCTGCTTTTCTTTTGTCTTCTGTTTTATCAATTCTCGTATCTAGTACAGATATTCCTAAATGCTTCTCAACTTCTATCTGAGCTTCTTTAAGCGGCCTTAGCGGAAGGTTTAAAAAATAGTTAACCGACATGTTTTTTAAAAAATGATCGCTTGTTTCTATGCCAATATATGACTTACTACTTTGCTCTGTGGTTTTTGATGGCCTGCCTATAATTAGGTACTTTTCAGAAGCCTTTATAACAATCGAATATAGTTCAGAAAAATTCTCTACAACACCCTTAGGGATTGTAGAGGTACTTGAAAATAAACAATAATCTACTATTTCCAAAATCGCACTTTTACCTGTTTTAGAATCTCCAGTGATTATATTGAGGCCATCGGTAAATTTCACCTCTCGCTTACCTCCATCTTTCCCAAAAATAAATATTTGAATAATATAGGCGTTCATGCTAGAGCCCCAACCTTTAAAAATATTTCCCTGTAGTCCTCTTTCCCAAAAATCGCACCTAAGTTATATGCGGCTTTGTAATATTCTTTTAAGCCACCCTCGGCTTTTTTGTAGTCGAGTATTTCGGACGTATGGAGGTATGCTCCAGAAGAAACTGATACCTTACTCCCAATCATGACAAAAGATTTATTGGTTGTGTGCTGGAAAGAACTTATCTTTTGATCCATTCGGATTAAGCTATTTTTTAATTCAGCGTCTTTGAATAGAGTTTGAAAGGTCGTGCGAGTCGAACTTGAGGAAAGCTTTTTCATTAATTTTTTATCGTAAACAAATGGCAATACTAGGTATATCAGTTCCAGTTTGACCTTTTTATTTTTAGTAGAAGTAGCTCCACTCAAAAAATAGTGTAACAAATAACTAATCCAGATTGGATTGTATATTAGTGCATTCAAGCTTTGGATTTTCATATGTCATCTTCCCTGTATTTCCACTCAAAAGTACCTTCATCAATAACATGATGAACTCTTCCATCCTTATAGTATTTCTGAACATCGGCAACGCCAGTAATGGCCGCTTCAGGTTTTCGTATACAGCGGAAGTAAAGATCTCTTGACTCTTTATCTGCCTTTTCCGTGTTAATGTCGCTTTCTGATAAATCATAAGATGTCGATGATTTTTCATTTTCCAAATCCCTCTCTATATTATTATCATACCTTTCAAGGCTGTCTCTTAAGGTAGGTGAACTTGAAAGCATGGTTATCTGAGTTTCTTGTGCTCTGAAATAGTCAGATATTGCTATCTCTTGATTTTTTTTCTTCAGCTTTATATCCTTCATTTTCTGGATAAATATAAGCTCTCCATTTTTTTTCTTTGGCTGAACGCTGCCCTCAGAAATGAAGGGGAAAGGTACTTTGTCAGTTGTGAATTTTGAGATTGAATGTCTCATATCTCTTTGAAAATCATTAATATCAATTTGCCACATGTTAGGGTTACTTATGGCTTGCTTTGTTATGTATCCATATAATTCTTGAATAGCTTGATCCCGTAGATTCAACGGTACTATTATCAACGCCGAATGCTTTTTAAGATTTTCCCACATTTCTTCGATTTTTGGCTGATTTGAAATTATTTCAAACCTTCCTAAAATTAATTTCAAGTTTTCTTCTGAGCACTTTGCTACGGTTTCATAATAGGATTTAATAGTTGCTGACGGGGTGTGATTTAAAACCTTTCTTCTTTTCTCAGCTATCGCCAACCTATTCCAGTCGAAAAATATTGAGCTATTCGGTATCGAAGATGTTGTGTGAAGAATTAAGTTGGTAAACGTTTGGGTGATATTGATTTCGGTAATATAATTTTTTAAGGTATTCCAAACATCTTCAGAATTACTTGTTATATTATGATTTGAAGAGTGGTGTTTGATCTCCATTGAGGTATCTTTATTAGCAACATCACCTCTACACTCAATCCAAATTCTCTCATTAGGTTTAGCATCCAAACATTTTTCCAATGCTATAAGTTTTTGGTACTCGAAACCTAACAGTTTAAATGTTGCATCGTTACTAAACGCCTCACTTTCTGCTAGCTGTTTCTTTGATACCATACTTAAATCCTAATCGCCTGTTGAAATAGATACTCTCTAACGTCCGCTTTGGGTCGTCAGCAGCCCTGCCATCATCACAATACGCGCCTCTTACGAGCCACCTTGGCGACCCACTTCATCCGCCAATGCGCTCAGCTCCTGCATACAAATCTCATCCACTGGCCGCGCACCATTTTCCGAGTAACGGAAATGTGGCCACTGGCTGGTGTCGCTTCCTTCCGGCCAAAAGAACTGCTCTACCTTTTCTGTAGTGCTGTGATAACGTTCTTCAGCTAACAAATATACTCGATCACGGATACGTTTGCCGGTGCGGGCCCAGTCGTGGGCGGACAATACGTTTAGCAAGCACGTCTTCTCTCACCCGGCCTTCGCGGTTGACGACAAGAGCAATCATGGCGTTGAGTGTGGAGTTGTATCCATTATCTAAAAAGCCGTCTGGATTTACCTGCTCAGTGGAATCGGCTTCGATGAAGAGGTTTTGGCCGAAAATATCATGCGCGGTTAGATTGACATTATCGCCTTCTGTTGGTGCAGCCAGGGCAATATTGCCAGCAACCAACGATAGGGTTTCTGATGCGGCCACCGATTCCATGTGTTCCCCCCTAACGCCTTATGGTTTTTTATTATCTATCTATACCATACGGGGAATATTCACCCCAGCTTTTTCGCTAAATCCTCTGCTTTAAGGTGCATATAGCGCTAGGAGAAATTACCTGACCAAGACAAAAGGCGGTTCAATATATGATCAGCCGATAGTCGTTCTTGCTCCAAACGGGTATTACCATGGGCCCCATCTCTGATTTCCTGAAACACCATTCGCTCGGCCTCAGTCAGGCACTCCGGCAAACCGGGATAAGAATCCGGCTCTTCCACCATGCGCTGGCGATGACTCAGGAGCGTCTCCCGATCCATCAGCAGGCTTTCAACGTGAGATTGATATTGCCTCGCTTTTGACAGGAACAAAAAACCCCAGCTATCCATATCGCCCCAATAGCCAATCCGTTTTTGGCATAACCAATGTGCCGCCATCCAGGCCAGATTTCGACCACCACCAATGACGGCAACCGTGTTAGGCAACGCAGGCAAGGCATAACCCGATTGATCATTTTCCACGATGATAAGACGCTCTCCAGGTAGCGGGGTTGAAAGCAACGTCTCGGTAGGCATCCGCAAAATGGAGACACCGCCCATCGCTTGCGTTGTTGCAGGGCAAAGCGGTCTCACCAAAAGCCAGTCGCCAGGAGCCTCTATACAATCCAGCCATGCCATTAAACCGCCATGCTCGCTGATGGCACCATCCTGCAAAATATCCAGCAACGGCGTAATAAATGACTGGTGAATTTCTATGAACTTGGTATCCACACCGATAATCGGCAGGGCGCGTAGGTAACCACCTCGTCCCATCCCTTGCGATAGTTGAGGCAAGAGTTGGGTGATCATCTGTGCCTCGTCCAGGCTCAAAGACTCCAGCTTTTTGAGCTGTTTAATCAGCACGGGGTAGAGTTTCTGGCTTACGTCCAAAATAGGGGAAATGCGTTGTTGCCACTGCTGGCTGCGCTTTTCAGCATCACCACCGATAAATTCGATCAACGCCTGGATTGCACCAAGAGCCAACTGCGATGGCACGCGTTTCGCCCCTAATTGGGCGTATTGAATCTGTTGCCAGGTCAGTTGGCTTTGCTTGGGCCATGCCTGCCAGGCGTCGATAAACGCGTGGAATCCGGCTAGATCATCCAGTGCCTGCCTGCCTGAAGGAGGTCGAAGATTGATGGTAATGGGGAACGGGCGCTCGCCCAAAAGACGCTTTTTCAGATGCTGGGCATGATCCCACTCGGTTGTTCTCAGCTTATTTCTCACCTCGTCAGGCAACATGCCCCACTTTCTCATGCGCCATCCAGTTCTACGCCCATAGCTTGAGCCTCGTCCTTGACCTTATTCTGGCGATGCTGCGCTAACCGGCGATCAACCTCTTCCCAGGTGACTTCACAGAGATGGCTCTCATGGCTGCTGCTATTGCGCTCGGCAATTAATAACGAACGGGCAGACTCGCGAGCCAAGTTAAGGTTTTTGTAGGGCGTTATCAGATTGACATGAATCTTTAGCTCCTGGAATACCCGCAACACCCGGCGACTCACCGCTTCCGCAGTATTGGAGAAGGCCTCATCCAAAAACACCGTGCTATAGATAGGGCGGTCACAACCATCCGGCGTCAGCACATAAGCCAAACTTGCTGCCACGATAGTTCCAGCGAACGACTCTTTCTCCCCGCCAGACTTACCACTGGAAGAGTGCAGCACATCCCGCACATCCCCATTTTGGGAGTCCAGTTCTTCGGCAAAAAAGGAGAGCTGAAAGCGGGGATCGAGCAGCCGCTGACTCTCCAGTGTATTGGCCGTCGTTGGATTGCTGGCTTTATCCAGTATTTCAATCACCGATTTGAGCTGCTGAAAACGAGCCTCATCATCTTCGCTATGATTACCCAACACACGCGTTAACTGGCGATTGAATTCATCCACATGGGGATAGCCATCCTTCTTGGTGCGAAGCTTCAAATGACTTCCCTGACGAAACTCGGTGCGCTTCAGCACTCGGTTAATCGTCTCGATACGGTCGTTAATCTCTTCCCGCTCGGAATCCATGCTGGAGCGTATCCCTGCCAGGGATTGCAGAGCGCACTTGGTCAAACGTGCCTGAAACTGTTCCACCAATGCGGGCAGCCCTTCCTGCTCAAGCTGCAACAGATGCTCAAGATACTGAGGCAGACTTCTCATGTCGGCTCCCCACTCGGCGGCGATGACCTCCCATCCGGTACGGAACGAAGACATGATGCCGGTGGCACGGTTTTGCGCAGTTTGATACTTGCTGTTCGCCCTGCCTAACTCACTCTCAACATCACGCCGGTGCTGCCCCTCAATTGAGGTCATACGATCAATATCCACCGTATCCCGTTCAGCCACTCTTTTCTGCAGTGCTTCGCGTACACCCTCCGTCAACCCAGGCGCTGCGGCACGGTTGGCCTTTTCCCGTTGCAACTGTGCTTCTGCGAGCCTATTTTCAATCGTCCCCTCCGCTTTTTGGGTGACATCTTTATCAGCCTGGATCTCTTTAAGCCTCTCCTTTGCCTTATCCCACGCTTGCTGTGCTTTTTTTAAATCACTACCGGAGCGGGTTAAATTATCGAGCACTGCTTGAGCCTGTTCGGCCTGATACTGCCAGCGGGGCACATCGATATCGTCCCACTGGTAAGTTTCAAGCGTCTCCCAAAGCCGCACACGCGCCTGAGCGGCATTCAAATCCAGCCGGGCAAGACGTACACCCTTGTTGCACATTTCGATGTATTGCTGAATATGCCTTTCATCCTGGCGCAGCACCGCCAGTTTGTCTTTGTTGGAAAACCCCAGTTGCCAACGACGTTGATCGTCTATCTTTGTCTGGTCTTTTTTCTCGAAGCGCCCTCGCTCCATTTGTATTAATCCCTTCTTGGTCATGGAGAAAGGTGTGGCATCCAGCGTGTCGGTGGTCTCGACACAGTGCAGGTCAAAGCGCGCCAGATGATGTTTCAACCACTCACGGTAGGTGTGATCACGCCAAGCAAGCTTTCTGAGATAACCATCGTCGAAGAACTGGGCTCGACCTGATACCTCTTTTACCACCTGCACACGCACATGCAGACCGGTGTGCCGACCATTGAGCCAGCGGGTCACCAGCGGGTAATGTGCTTGCGGTACTGCCAGCGTTGTTCGCAGCCCACCCAGGGCACGCGCTATCGCCCCTTTCCAGGCGAAGTGTTCCGGTTGAACATCCACCAGCTCACCAATAAACATCAACTGGTTTTTATCTAACTCAAGGTACTTAATAATCTCACTGCGCAATGCCAGAAAAGGGCGGTCGATACTTGAATCGGGATTGGACTCAATCTCCCGAATCTCCTCTTGCAAGCGGCGCAGTTTGTCCTGTTCAGTGGCCAGCTTGCTCGCGGCATCAGCAAAACCATCCTGAGCCTTTTCGTTCTCCTCGCCGATATTTGCCAGGGCGGCTGCGATACGCTGTTTATTGGCATTAAACACCGTCTCGGATAGCGCATCATCCAGACTCACCTCGGCAGCCTCTTTTTGATACTGCCCGGCAGTGGCACTCACCTCACCCAAACGACGTTTCGTCTGCGCCAATTTATCCTTGGCCGTTTCGACCCGGTCGCCACCTGCCTGAACATAATCAGCATGGCGTTGCTCCACCTGCCCTGTTGCATCCTCCTCCTGGCGACGCAGCTCAACCAGTTTCTGGCGAACAGCCACCAATTCATCTTCAATTTGCGCCATTCGTTGCCGCCACAAGTCGGCACAAATTTCGCCAAAATAGATAGCGAGCCCATCACGCTCGGCACTCAACGACTCAATCTGTCGCTGGCACTCATCAAGAGTTTTTCCGATTTCGGGCAATCCGCCAAGTTTCTCTTGCTGGCGACGCGCATCCAGTAGCTGATGATGGGTTGCCACTAAATCATCAAACTCACGCACAGTATTTCGTGCATCTTCACGAATGTTATTGGGCTCAAGCACAAGATCACGAATCAGTATGGTCAGGTCATCAATCTTCTTTAATCCCAAGGCCCGTGACAGTAAATTGGGCGCATTACGATTATCCATATGCAGGCAATCACGATAATAGGCCTGATAGTCAGTGAAGGCGTCAAACGGCGCTATTAGAGGGTCATCGCGCAGCGCCTTTTTCAGCTGCCTTGCCTCGCCCTCGCCAAACACCTTCAATAGCTCCTCCAGGCTCAAATTACGCTTTGCCACGAGATAGATGCGCTTAAAGTCAGCCGCGACATTGCTGGGTTTGGTATTCCAGAACATCGCCGCCAGGGTAATCACAGAACCATCATCGGCCTGATACAGGGCGCGCAGCCCGGTGGCCACGGCACCTTCACGTTTATAATTGGTCTTTGTCTGGGCACCATCATGGCTTGAGCCGTGACTGCCACGAATATAAGAGACCAGGGAACGATCACTGCGATCACCCTGAGCCGCCGCCATATTGAAGGAGGCTTTGCTGCTCAACAGCAGTGCCATCAAACCATCAATCAGCGTCGATTTACCTGCGCCGTTATCACCCGTAATGAGGGTACCTTCAGGGTCGATACGCGCCGTATGCAGTCCGTGAAATGAGCCCCAATTACAGACTGACAGCTCCGCCAAACGAATCTGGCCACAGGTGAAGAGTTCAGTCGCCCTATTATTCATGGCGCTTCACCATCATCCTCAAGCTTTGCCACTAGCGACTGATACTCCGCCAGCATCCGCTCCAGAAACTCAGCGCTCACCACGTAACGAATCACCGGCGTAATCTCCAGGCGCTCATCATCACCTCTTACCGGACTCAACAGTTTTTTCTCTTTCATCTTAGTGATTGCACCGCTCAACTTACGGCGGTCACCACGGCTGCTATTGGTCAACGGTAAAAAAGGGGCAAGCTGGGATTCGATGCGATCAATATCGATAATCACCTGCTGCTCACCGACGCTTTGACGCTCCTGATAATGTTTTCTTAACACCAGCAACAGCAGAGTATCGTAGAGGGAGAGCGTCCTGCGACTGATCAGCGCCGAGCGCGCTTCTTCGTCCTCGAAGTCCGCTTGATCCTGTTGTTGAAGCAGCAGCGCCACGCCTGCGGGTTGATCTATCAGCAGACGCAGATACATATCGGCCAGATGATCTTCGATCAAGGCGTGGTGGTGACATAACAATTCATAGACCTGTGGTTTAACGCTGGCCAACACCACACCGCTGCGCATTAGCTCAACCAGGGCGCGGCGAAGCTGCGGGGAAAGACGGCCGTTACCTGAAGCAGCGTTTTCATCAACTTCATCAACTTCATCAACTTCATCAACACCCTCTGGCTCTAGCGACAGGGACTCATCCACTGCGACCACTTCCACATTGTCTGCGATAGAATAGCCCGCATCAGAAATTGATTCGCCCTGCGGCTCCCCGGTCGTTGCCGCCAATCGATCAAAAAAACTCGGCTCAGTGTCTTCAGTATCTGGGGAATGACTCATACCGCCACCTCGGCAATATCTTCCGGGAACATCTCGGCACTTAACTGATAACAGGGAATGGCCGCCTGAATATGGGTTCCGGTTCGATCCTTAATCGTCACCTGTTCTTTCTCTTTCAGCAGCGCAGCCCCGACATTTTTTGCCACACGCAGATAGGCCACCAACTCTTCCAGCCCTGCCTCAACCGCATGTTGCTGAATCATACAAGCCACCGTCATCGGGCCATTGTTCTGCAAGGTATCGCGCATTCGCGCTGCAACT
>NVUB02000108.1 GCA_002401775.2 Ectothiorhodospiraceae bacterium | reverse complement strand
TCTCTATCTTGGTTGTCAAAAATGTCCAATATATAAGTATATTGTTCGATGAAAAAATGTGCATTTCCAAGATAAGTAACGGCGTTTTCAGAAACGTCAAAAGGGACTGAAAAATCATTTTTGGAATAAAAGGTATGATGGTTACTTAATCCGGTAATTTGGAATATTTCATACTTCCCTGGTGGCAATGCGAGGATAGCTAACGTGCCAGAGTAATCATTTTTTTCAGAGGGGCATTCGCCACTTTTTCTTTTCCAGTCTCTGTCTTCAAAAGTGTTTTGCATATTGATAGTGTGTTTATTGGGTTTGTCAGTGCGCTGAATATCAACAAATAATGCCCAGCCGCATTCGCCAGATGAAGTCAGTGATAACACAACCACTCCTTCTGTTGAATTTAATGCGTACCCTTTTTGGATGTTTTCAATACCTAATGAACACCCAGAAAGCAAAAAAATAAATAGACAGGAAAAAAATAATGTAGATGTCATAGTAATAGCGTAGTAACTTCGATGAAAAAATGAATTTTTGAAGAAAATGTTGGAGCAATAACTGAGCAATGCGACAGGTTTTAGTATAATTACGACTCCGACCGTGTAAATCGATGTATTTGTCGTCGTGATCGTTTGGTAGGTCTGCCCTCTCCGTGTGGCGTTTGTACTGCCGCAAGTTTGCGTATTTCTTTTTCTTTCTCGCGTTTTGCAATGCTTACTTCAGTTTCGCGATATAATAGTTGCGCAACACTGGCAGGCCCGCGTTTGTCGGACAGTGCTAATACTTCGACGGTTTTAATATCGGTGCCTTGGCGCAATACGAAGGTGTCCCCTACTTCGGTGTAACGGCTGGCTTTGGCGCGGTTGCCATTGACGCTGACTTTGCCGCCTTTGATGGATTCACTGGCTAGAGAGCGTGTTTTGTAAAATCTTGCTGCCCACAGCCATTTGTCGATGCGGACTTTGAGGCTGACATCGGCTTGGGGTTTAGGGTGTTTTGTATTAGCGCGCGAGCTTGAAGGTTTATGTGCCATGGTGTATTTGTTCAGGTAATGTTAATAATATTAAGAGAGAGGTTCTTAGGGGTATTGTTGCTATGTTAACGGTTTTCATGATGGATTTCTCATTGTCGGTTAAAACCACCGCCCTAAGATTACCGGCGAAATGAATCCCGCTGTTATAAACGCAAAGGGCGCAAAGGACGCAAAGTTTTTTTGGTTATTTTGATCCTGCACGGGTATCCATACCAAACCATATTTTTTCACTAAGGAATGGAAATTAAATAACTTTTATAAGTAGCGCTCTGATTTAGTGCGTAGGCGCTTTAGGCGAAGACGGGCTAAAGCAGAGATGCTAATGGTATGAGTTATTTAATTTCTCTTCCTAACGTAAAATTCCCGTGCCGGAACGAGATGACCGAGTTATGTTTTTCCTCTGTGACCTCTGCGTCTTTGCGGCCTCTGCGTTAACAATTCCTAAACCAGAAACAACCCATATCCCGTTCTCATCTTCCCGCGTGTGAATACAACCGTTGGTGAAAAGTTATGTCTGACATAGATTCCCACGTAGGGCCGTAGGAATATGAAAACTACTGGGTGTTACTCTTCAACCAGGCACCGATTGCGTCCCGCTTCTTTGGCGCGGTACATGGCCTGGTCAGCACGTTGGAATAGGCCTTCTGTCGTGTCGTCTTTTCGTAGTTGGGCGAGGCCAGCAGAAACGGTGATGTTGACTTTGGAGTTTTGATAATGAAATTCACATTGTTCGACGGCTTTGAGTAGTTTGTCGGCGGCGATGATGGCGGCGTCAATGTTGGTTTCAGGCATTAAGACTACAAATTCTTCTCCACCGAAGCGGGCCAGGAAATCACTTTCGCGTAGGTGATTACGAATTTGGTCGGCGATTAATACCAGTGCCTTGTCGCCTGCTTTGTGTCCGTAGGTGTCGTTGACGGCTTTGAAGTGATCGATGTCGATCATCATCAACACCATAGACTGGCCGTACCGTTTCCAGCGGGCAAATTCTTGTACGATGCGTTCGTCGTAGGCGAGACGGTTGAAAAGGCCGGTAAGGGGGTCGCGAACGGCTTGTTCGTGCTTTTCCTGTAGGCGACGGCGCAAGTTTTCGCCTTCGTTTTCCATACCATGCACGCGGGAGTTGAGTCTCTCCAGTTGCGTTTCCAGTTTATGTTGACGTGTTTCTTCAGCTTGTCGGTACTGAGCAAGGTGTTTGCGAATGGCGTCGAGTCTGCCCTGTATTTTTTGTTTGAGCAGGTCGGATTCGGGTTCGGTTTCGAAGGTAGTTTCGATGTCTTTGACCTGGGCATGTACGGCGGCATCAAATTCACGGCCGCTGTCCATGGATTCGCGGTGCGAGGTTTTTGCGCCGGAAAGATTTTGGTCAATTTCTTTGAGGTTATCCCCAAGCTGGTGCAGAAAACGCTGTAGTTCTTTATTTTCCTGTTCCATCTGTCGGCGCATGGCGGAGATGAGGTTGGCGATGGCGGTGAGTGCCGGAGCGACAGAGCGGTCAGAAAGTCCAGCGCCGAGTTTATCTTTGAGACTTTCGACCTGTTCAGTTAATTCCGGGGGAAGGCTCAACGTGTCTAAGAGCTGAATGCAAAAATCACCGATTTGCGGGCTATTACCGGTGGCCGTCGTTACTCTGGTCGCAGCCTGATTGTTTGTAGTGTCGCCAGAGCTGCCGCCAAACAAGCGGCTGAAAAATCCGCCGCCGTTATTAGCGTTTTGAGAATCAGGCGGTCTCTGTTCCTGTGCTGAACTGGAGGGGGCATTGTCTTCATGGTGCAAGGCTTCATTGACCAGTTCAGCCAATTCCCGCAAGGGTGTTTCCATTTCGGTGAGGCTGTGGGTCTCGTCTATCTGTTTGCGGAGTGTCTTGAGCCGGGCCTTGAGTGAGCTGGGAAACGCCAGGCTATCCAGCCAATGGGTGAGCAATTCCTGTGGACTATGGGTGACATTGGTGTCGCTACGTTGATCATCAAGACGTTTTACCGATTGCGTCAGGTCGTTGACGGCATTTTCGAGATGCGCGATGTCAATGTCCTTACGCAAAACCTTACGCATTTGGCCAAGGTCATCGTCAAGCTTGTTATCCTGCCCCTGTGCTGCCAGTGCCACGCGGGTGAGCCCTTGTTTGAGTAAGGCTTCCGTGGTTTGCCACTTTTTTTCCTGTTTCTCGGACTTGTCCAGACCGTCGAGGTATTTTTGTTTCCAGTTATCTTCGCTCATAGGCTGAGTTTAGGCATTTTCCCGGTGATTAAAAAGTGTAAACCCTAATGTTGCATAAAATCGCGCATGTTGATCCTGCCCCAGGCTAATAATGACTGATTTGTGCTTTATTAGTCGCCTATTTATCGCTTGTTACCGTCAATTTATGCAACTGAGTAAGGTAAAATGCCTCAGGTTCGTCCATAAAAAACGTTGATTCCAGAATGAGTCCAGTAAAATGTCAGCGATCTTCATGTTGTGCGATGAGTCTAGGCTATGCTGCGATGATAAAATTGTTGGGTAGCGTTAGCTCCATGGCGATGGGCAAATGGTCGGAATGCAGGTGTTGTAAAACGTGCACATCATGCACATCCAGGCTGGCAGAGGTGAGAATGTGGTCCAATGTCCGCGCTGGTCGCCAGCTAGGGTAAGTTTTGAGTCCATGACAGGGTTCGCAAAGGTCAGTAGCAGAGATAAGGTATTGCATCTCGTTGCTGTCAGGCTGACAGTTGAGGTCACCCATGACCACCACATGCTCATATTGATTGACGATGCGGGTGACGTACTCAAATTGACGTTGGCGTGCGCGTTTGCTGAGCGCCATGTGTAGAATCAACAACACCAAGGGGTTATCGTGGTGGCCGTAGCGAACCACCATAACGCCACGACCGGGTAATAGCCCCGGCAGTTTGTGATCATGAATTTGGCTGGGGCGATAACGGCTCAATAGACCATTACTGTGGCGCGCAATTTTGCCAATATTTCGATTGGTTTGGTGGTGCCAGAAAGGAAACCCAGCACGGACCGCTAAATATTCGGTTTGGTTGATAAAACTGGTGCGCAGGCTTCCCGCATCAACTTCTTGCAATGCGACAATATCAAAGCCGCTAATAGCATGGGCAATTTGCCGCATATTGTCGTAAATCTGGGCGTGGGGTAATACATGCTTCCAGCTGCCGGTCACATAATCTCGAAAGCGTTTAGCGCCAATGCCGACCTGAATATTGTAACTCAGCAGTCGTAAGCGGCTGCCTTTGACATTGATATCGAGTGGGTCGGGAATGGGTACGGTTTGCATAACGTAGGGTTTAACTTCCCGAATATTCTCTTGTGAGTGTTTGCTAATAAAGGTTCTCTTACACAAAGTTCTCTTATATAAAGTTCTCTTACCATCGCTTTTTACAAATGGATGATCATCTCACCGAGGGTTTCCGTGAGCCGGAGGTTTTCACTGTAGTCCACCGGGCAGTCGATGATACTGACCGCATCGTCAGCCAATGCCCGTTTCAGTGTAGGTAATAATTGACCGGTTTTTTCAATGCGGTAACCTTTGGCACCAAAAGACTCGGCCAGTTGCACAAAATCCGGATTGCCAAAGCTTACATTGGAGGGACGCCCGAACTGGTTCATTTGTTTCCATTCAATGAGACCGTACCCCGAGTCGTTCCAGATTAGCACCACCATCGCTACTTTTAAGCGGACGGCGGTCTCTATTTCTTGAACATTCATTAGAAAGCCACCGTCACCGGTCACCGCCACAACCTTGCGCTTAGGTTGAGCCAGCCGGGCGCCTATGGCACCGGGTACGGCGATACCCATGCTGGCGAAGCCATTGGAAATAAGACAGGTATTGGGGTTCTCACAGCGGAACATTCGCGCCATCCACATTTTGTGGGCACCAACATCGCAGACCACGACGTCTTTCAGGTCCAGTGCCGTGCGTAGATCCCAAATGATCTTTTGGGGTTTGAGCGGAAAGGCGTCATCGTCACGGTGCTGATTCATCTCCTCAGTCAGCGCTTCGCGCAAGGGGCGCAGTTTGTGGCCCTGGTGTGGTGTGGCCTGTTCGGCGATGCGATTCAGTGAATGTTTAATATCCCCCACCACGCCGACACAAACGGGATAGTGAGCATCCACTTCGGCGGGTGAACTATCAATATGGACGATGGTGCGGTCACGCGTGGGGTGCCAAAGGTGGGGGTGATATTCCACCAGATCGTAACCGACGCAGATGATGGTATCCGCATGTTCAAAGCCGAAATTGACATAATCCTGAGATTGCAGTCCAGCACTGCCCAAGGCCATGGGATGACGGAAAGGCACCACACCCTTAGCCATAAAAGTATTGGTGACGGGGATGTTGAGTTTATCGGCAAAGGCTGCCAATTCTGCCCAGGCGCCAGAACGCACCACGCCGTTGCCGGCCAAAATAATGGGTTCGCGGGCATTGGAAATGACTTCCGCAGCGTAACTGACACGATCAGCTGCTGGCTCGGGCATGTGGGCATGTTTAACGCGCAACGGGACATCATCGGTGTCCATAGAAGCGATATTTTCCGGGAACTCGATAAAACAAGCGCCGGTCTTTTCCGTTTGCGCTACCTTGAAGGCTTTGCGAGTCACCTCGCTGATGATTTCCGGGCTAAGGATACGTGAGCTGAACTTGGTAAAGGTGCGAAAAAGTTCTTCCAGATCCAGTACCTGATGAGACTCTTTGTGTAGCCGGTGGGTATCGGCCTGCCCTGCAATGGCTACCAGTGGCGCGTGATCCATGTTGGCATCGGCCACGCCGGTGATAAGATTGGTTGCACCGGGCCCAAGGGTGGCCATGCAGACACCAGCACGACCCGTAAGGCGACCATAAACATCGGCCATGAAAGCCGCGCCTTGCTCGTGACGGGTGGTAATGAACTGGATGTTGGAATCCAGCAAGGCATCCATCACGTCCAGATTTTCTTCGCCCGGAATGCCGAAGATGTATTCAACACCTTCGTTTTCCAGACAGCGGACAAACAGTTCAGCGGCTTTCATCATTCGAGCGCCCGCCGGGATGAGGATAAAACATCACCCCGGCATGGCGATTAGCTCTCTTTTTTGACTAATTGATTGACGACTTTGAAGATTTTAGCATTGCCACCGGCTTCCTGAGCACTGGTACGGTATTTGCCATTGACGATGAGAGCCGGTACACCACGGGCACCGTAGCGACGGCCCATGTCCTTGGCGCGGCGCAATTTAGTTTCTACCGCAAAGGAGCGGAATACCCGTTTAAAATCTTTTTCGCTCACGCCATTTTTGACAAACAAGGCCATGATGGAGGATTCGTCGCTGAGGGAGCGTTTTTGCTCATGAATGGCTTCAAACATGGGGCGGTGAACCTTGTCCACGACACCGAGGATTTCAGCGGTGTAATAAGCGCGGCCATGGATTTCCCAACTGGGGCGGAACATGCCGGGCATACGCACAAATTTGACGTTCTTCGGTTTGCGTTTCAACCAGCGTTCAACATAAGGCTCTAATTTGTAGCAATGCGGGCAGCCGTACCAAAATAACTCCACCACTTCGATTTTGTCTTTGCTGGTGGTGGGTTGGGCTGGGTTAATAACTTCGTAGTCTTGCGCAGCCATAACACTGGTGCCACTGAATCCTAGTACAGCAACAGTGGCCAGGGCGGCCAGAAGGGAAGTAACTTTTTTCATGGAATAAAACCTCGTGACTATTTTTTTAGGGTAATGACTTTTGAAAAATGATCGTAAATGAGCATTTTTCAGAGATAATTTCTTATAACCGTACTATTTGGCGGAGCTTATTAGTATTTTTGGCGCCTTGTTTTGTGTTGGTTGTATTTATACATTACGGCATACTGATTCACGGTTCTTTACAAAGAACGCCGCATTGTTTTGCGTGAGCCTATCCAAATCGTTGATTGAACGCAATAAAACCACCGCTAACGATTTTCGTCGAGGCGTTGATGGTTTATGATATGCCACATACGTCGCGTGGACATTGCTGGCTCATCAAACGGTGAATGACTCGTTCATGCTAAAAAACACACTTAGGTTCAAGCAAGGAGTATGACCCCATGGTCTCCGAAAAGATCGATCTGACGCACTTTTTAAATCAGCAGTACCTGTGTGAGTCGCTGACCATCAAAGAAGTCACCACGCTCATCGAGTACACGGAGCTGGTTACTTTTGAGAAAGGCGAAGTGATCGCCGAAATTGGTGATGTGGGCGAAGCATTGTATTTTGTCATCGCCGGTGAAACAGCATTGTATGCTGGCGACAAGGTTGAAAGCCAGGTGGGTCATATAAAAGCGGGTGAGTTGATGGGCGAAATGTCATTCTTCGACCGTAACCCACGTTCAGTAAGGGCTAAGGCCTTGAAGAACGATACTCGTTTATTACGATTGAGCCGGGCCATGTACAAGCGCCTGCGTGTTGAACACCCCTATATCGCGGTGAACTTGCTTGAACACGCCATTGTCAGCCTTGACCACTTGTTCCGTCAGGTCAGCCAGGATGTTTCCACCTTTGCCAGTTATTTGTATTCGCCAGGTCGTAAGTAAGCACTTACAGTCCGTGGTCATTGTTTGTGATGTGACTTAACGTGGTTGCGCAGGTGACCGTGACGTAATACCCGGGCAAAACACAGCTGCGGCATTCAGGTTGGATGCCGCAGCTGTGTCGCATTGCCTTTGCCGGAATACGTTGTGGTGTATTGGCGGTGGCTTATTAGAACCGACTAATAGAACCGACTAACAGGGCATCACTTGGCGCTGGCGAGTTGTTCTGCGCCCATTCCCTCCAAAAATAACGCGACGGCATCAATTTCTGGGTCTGACATTTTAGCCGCGATATCCCGCATGATTTGGTTGCGGTCATTACTGCGCGTACTGGACTTGAAATCTCGCAGAGTCTTGGCTACATAGGCCGATTTCTGGCCGGCGAGGCTTGGGATTGCACCTGGGCCATTGCCCGCGCCATTTGGCCCGTGGCAGCCCGCACAGGCAGGTACATGGCTGTAACGGTTACCACCCCGGTAGATTTTTTTGCCCACGTTGGATTGCGTTACCTTATTCACTTTAACGGTCTGAGCTGCAAAAAATGCCGTGATATTGTGAATGTCGGTTTCTTTCAGCCCGACGACCATGCTGCTCATGGTGGGGTCCTGTCGGGCACCGGACTGAAAATCATGAATTTGTTTGGCCAAGTAGTTGGCGTTTTGCCGAGCCAAGTTAGGCCATTCTGGGCCATAACTATTTCCGTCTGCGCCGTGGCATCCCTGGCAAATGGAAGATGCGGCTTGGCCCGCAGTAATGTCAGCCTGAGTGTTAACGTGAGTGCTGGACGCTTTCGCTTCTGACTCCGGGGGGACTGTTGGGGGCGTTTCCGCATAAGCATAAGAATTTGCGGTTATACTAATTAATATACAGAGCGTTAATTTCAAGAATGTCATGTTATTAGCCTCCAAATGGGGATTTAAGTGTAGACCCTGATCTCGCAGAGAGTAGCGTTATCGGGGGTAATTAAGGTGTTTTGGTATATGTCTGCATAATTCTTGAGGCAAATATGACAGGGCCGCAAGATGACAGGGGAGCCAAGATGACAGGGGAGCCAAGATGACAAAGTTGTTGCGAATGTAGTTGCGAATGTAGTCGCGAAAGTTGTCGGGTTGGCTATCTTTTGCTCTGGAAAAAAGCCGCGATGTCTTCTATGTCCTGATCCGTTAATGGTGCCGCCATACCGTTCATAATCGGGTCTTTGCGAGTACCGGCTCGAAAAGCCTGTAATTGCTTTTGGATGTAAGCGTCATGTTGGCCTGCGAGAATGGGATACGTTGGGTTGGTACTGCGCCCACCCTTACCGTGGCAGACTTGGCAGGAACGGGCTTTTTTAGTACCGGAAATGATGTCACCCTTAGCTTGAGCATTGCTTGCCAGGAAAAAAGTAAAGCTTAAAAGGAATATCAATGTGGGTAAAAAACCGTTTTTGATTTCTTTTAGGTGCATCATATGCGTATCCACTTGCAATCGTGTTTGGTAAAGTCCCGCTACTTTCGCAGGTCTGGAATGCCTAGACTATTGCAGCTGAGGAAAAAATGCCAATAGAACTGAGTAACTTGGGGTTTCTTTCTCTTAATATGGCGTAAGTGATTACTCTTCATTCAACAATAACCGAGATATAAAGAAATGGATATAGTCGCATGAGTCGATACCGTGCCGCAGAATTTGAAATTAGCGTGGCCAGGCTTGCGCAACTACCCCCCGATGAGGGTGGGGAAGTTGCTTTTGCGGGTCGCTCAAATGCTGGAAAATCCAGTGCAATCAACCGTATAACCGGTCAAAAGTCTTTGGCGCGTACCAGCAAAACACCGGGGCGCACCCAGTTGATTAACTTTTTCCGCTTGGATGAACAGCGTTGCCTGGTGGATTTACCGGGCTATGGTTATGCCAAAGTGGCGGCCGAGGTCAAACGCCGCTGGCAGCAAACCATGGAGGAGTATCTGTCGACGCGCCAATCATTGAAGGGGTTGGTATTGTTGATGGATGTGAGGCATCCATTAAAAGAAGTCGACCAGCAGCTGCTTAATTGGTGTTGGCAAGTAGGAATGCCCGTGCACATATTGTTGACCAAAGCCGATAAGTTGAAAAGTGGCGCAGGGAAAAATGCCTTGTTACAGGTCCAGAAGGAACTGGCTGAGATGTCACCAGATGGGCTTACCGATGACCTTACTACCGTGCAATTATTTTCATCACCAAAAGGCACAGGACTGGATGAAGTGTATCGGGTGTTGGATCACTGGCTGGATGTACCGGAGAAATAACGGATACTGGTGATAGCAGGTTAAAGGGGAATTATTGATGAGCAGACATAAAAATCCCCGGTAAACCTGCACACAATGAAGGCAGGCCTTACCAGGGCAAAATACCCGATATTGGGGATACCGGGCCTGAATACCCGCTAGGGAGGGAAGCGGGGAACAAGCATCGCGCTTGCTCACAAAGTAAGACGGGATATGCGGTAAATAGTTTCATTTATCAGGAAATATTTTAATCGGTGAGTAACATTGTTCCTATCCTTCATCCGTTGTAAAACGCATGGGTCGTGAAACACACGCACAAAGTGAAAGACATGTTTGAGTGCGCCTGCTTTTAGAACGTGGAATTTTGTGATTCAAATAAGGTTTTTGGGGTTAATTTTTCCTAGCTGAAAATAGAAGCACGCACCCTCTCCAGGCTTGGCTTCAGCCCAGATTTTGCCCTTGTGACGTTCGATAATGCGATAGGCTGTAGCCAAACCAATACCGGTACCTTCGAATTCCTCCCGTCCATGTAAGCGTGAAAAGGGTTTGAACAGTTTGTCTGCGTATTTCATATTAAAACCGCTGCCGTTGTCGCGCACATAAAATACTGTAATGGCATCTGCCTGAGTGATACTGCCAATCTCTATGCAGGGCTGCGGTGTTTTACCCGTATATTTCCAGGCGTTACCGATGAGGTTAGTCAGTATGATGTGTAGCAAATGCCTGTCGGCGCGTACAAATAGGTTGTCGGCGATTTGCCACTGAAACTGATGGTCAGGTTGGTTGAACTCCAGTTCTTCACGTACTTCCTGGGCGATGGTGGCAATATCACAGGTCGTCATAATCAGGTTGGTACGCGAAACCCGCGATAGCTCCAGAATATCGTCAATCAGCTGGGCCATGCGTTGGGTGCCTCTGCGAATGCGATGGAGGTGTTGTTTCCCCTCTTCGTCCAACTGCTCAGCGTAATCCACGAGCAATACGAGTGAAAAACCATCAATAGTACGAAGCGGCGAGCGTAAATCATGGGATACGGTATAGCTGAAAGTCTCCAGTTCCTTGTTGGCGAGCAATAATTCCTGAGTGCGTTCGTCGACCCTCTCACGCAAGCGGCCTTCTTCATTGCGTAATTGCTCAAAGGCCGTTATCAAGCGGATTTCCATTTCGTTAAACGCACGGGACAACATGCCAACTTCATCCTGATGTTCAAGTAATGCAGAGTTCAGGGCCGGGTGGTCATGTTCAAGGGATAATTGAGAAACGTACTGAGTGAGTTGGCTGATGGGCGCTGTGTGGCGGCGAACGATAATCAAGGTAGCACCTAGCATTAATAATAACGAACCCAGGATGAGTGCATAAAACTTGAAAGTGCGAATCGCGGATATGTTGCTTCGTCCCGGATAAAAGGCAACGTGAGCATTAGCCAGATGCTGGTCACCCAGCATGGCAGGATAAATGACTTCAGTGACGGTCAGCCCTCTGTATGGTATTTCACGCGTCATTGGTGCGTAATTATTAAGTCGTACGGGTTTAGTATAGCGAGCAATGAATTCCAAATCTGTGTGAGTGAGAATTTGGCCGGCGGGGTTGGCGAGAAAAGCATAAGCGTAGTCTTCGGTTAGTAACACCGAGGACACCCAGCGTTCCAGTAATTCATAATCGCGGGTGACCAGCGCATCGAGACTACCGCTTGCCAGGGTTTTGGCGCCGCTGGTAACCAGACGCAGCCGTTCATTGCGCAATTGTTGTTCTGCATCGTCAACAATCAGATAGCCCAGGCCCAACATGGCCAGGGTGAGGATGATACTGAGGCTAAGGGCGATGCGAGCAAATAACCCGTATTTGATGGTGGCCTCCCTTTGGATAATGTCAATGGACGGTAATAAAAGACGGCCCTTAAAAGGCGCCCTGAGCCAGTAATTTTTTTGTCATGTCCTCTATACCGGCATCATAGATGAGAAAACTTTGAATTTTTAAGTTGCTCATCTGTTTTAAAACCGCTTGCCCCTTTTTATTGGCGCTCATATGAGTGACGACCTGAGTGAAACGTGCCACTAAGTTAGGGTCAAGATTTTTGCGAGCAGCAATCACATTTTCCGGATACTCATTACTGTACGCGATGCGTTTGAGCTCACCGGTGTTGACTTTTTTGCTCATAAGTTTGTAGTTGACCCCGCACATTGTCGCCACATTGACTTCGCCCAGTAACACCTTGTGAATGGAACTGGACAGGTTTTTGGTGAAGACTTCTTTGGTGTCGCCCTTTGCATTTAGCCCCTGTTCATAAAGATAGGCCCGGGCTGCAACATAGCTGGCGCCCATGGGCGCGACATAAGTGACAGTGCTGCCCTTGAGTTGATTGGTATGAGTAATGCCGCTGTCTCGTCGTACGAAAATAGCCGCTTGAGTAGTGGGTTTACCGGAGATGTTTTCCATTTGAGCTAGGCCAATGGCCTTACCGGCTTCTTTTAAACGTAAAAACACCAGAGAGTTGACGTAAAAGAAATCCACTTTACCGGCAGCAGCAGCCTTTTTCATTTTGCCAAAGCCGCGTGGCACGACAATTTCCACAGGTCGCCCAAGTTCACGAGACATATACTTAACAAAAGGTTGCCAATTGGCGTGGGTGCGGGCTGGTGGAGCAATGGAAAGCACGCCAAAACGAATGGGCTGCAGTGTGTCAGTGGGGGGCTCGGCGAGGACGGTCAAACTCATCAATAATGTAAGCAAACTGCCAAGGAAACAGGCCAACAGGCGGGTTTTGTAGAAGTAAAAATCCATGATTTACCTCCGTACGGCGTTTGGTGCGGTTAGTTAACACATAAACGAGATACCTAGAGCCTAGCGCACTGGGTGAAAAATGCAGGAAAATGAGGTAGTGAATCAGGTGTCGGGAAGCGGGTCTCCGGTTACCTTAATATCATCCACTGTAGGGGCAATCCCTTGTGGTTGCCCTGGTTTTGGGTGGCCGGTGAATGTTGTGGCAACCTCAACATTTTGGGCGTCCACAAGGGGTGCCCTACCGTTAATGCGCTTCATCCCAATTGATGCCCTGCCCGAGGTCGACGACTAATGGCACTTTGAGTTCGACGACGTCGCTCATGAGGCGGTCTATTTCATGTTTGGCTTTTTCGAGGTGTTCGTCGCGGACTTCAAAGACCAGTTCATCGTGTACTTGCATGATGAGGGTGACGTCCAAGTCGGATGATTCTATCCAGTTGTCTACGTCGATCATGGCGCGTTTGATGATGTCGGCGGCGGTGCCTTGCATAGGGGCGTTGATGGCGGTGCGCTCGGCGTATTGACGGCGTTGGCCGTTGCGGTGGTTGATGTCGGGCAGGTACAGGCGGCGGCCGAATACGGTTTCTACGTAACCGCGTTCGCGAGCTTGTTCGCGGGTGTCATCCATGAATTTTTTGACGCCGGGGTAGCGTTCGAAATAGAGGTCGATATATTCCTGAGCTTGTCCCCGGCCGATGTCCAATTGGCGAGCCAGGCCAAATGCGGACATGCCGTAGATCAGTCCAAAATTGATGGCCTTGGCGCGGCGTCGATGTTCGGTGTCAACATCGTCTACGGATAAACCGAATACCTCTGCCGCCGTGGCGCGGTGAATATCTTCGCCAGCGGAGAAGGCCTTGAGCAGACCTTCGTCGCCAGACAGGTGCGCCATGATGCGCAATTCAATTTGTGAATAATCGGCGGCGAGAATACTGTGACCCGACGGTGCGATAAAGGCTTGACGTATTCGACGGCCCTCGGCGCTGCGTACCGGGATGTTTTGCAGATTAGGGTCAGAAGAGGAAAGTCGTCCGGTGCTGGCCACCGCCTGATGGTATGAGGTGTGTACGCGTCCGGTGCCGGGGTCAATTCGTTGGGGCAGTTTGTCGGTATAGGTGGATTTGAGTTTGCTCATGCCCCGGTATTCAAGAATCAATTTGGGCAAGGGAAAGTCGTGGGCCAGCTCCGTCAGCACTTCTTCGGCCGTGGATGGTGCGCCTTTGGGGGTTTTTTTCAGTATCGGCAGGCCGAGTTTTTCAAATAGGATACCTTGAATTTGTTTGGGCGAGGCGAGATTAAACACTTCCCCTGCGACGTCATAGGATTCGGTTTGAATCTCTGCCATGCGCGTTGCTAATTGAGTACTTTGTGTGGCCAGCATGGCGGCATCGATAAGTACGCCATTGCGCTCAATGTGGGAGAGTACCGTCAGCAGTGGTATTTCGATGTCTTGAAATAATGTCGCCAAGCGTGGCTCGGCTTCAAGTTTTGGCCACAGGGTTTGATGCAGTTGCAGGGTGATGTCGGCATCTTCTGAGGCATAGGGGCCAGCAACATTGATGGGTACGTGGTCGAAGGTGATTTGTTTGGCGCCCTTGCCTGCGACGTCTTCAAAATGAATGGTGTTGCGGTTGAGGTATTTCAGTGCCAGAGAATCCATGTCATGACGTGTGGCGGTGCTGTCGAGTACGTAGGATTCAAGCATGGTGTCGAAGGCTACGCCGCGTAGGGTGATGCCATGATTGGCCAGTACGCTCATGTCGTATTTGAGGTTCTGACCGACTTTGGCTTTGTTGGCATCTTCCAGCAGTGGTCGTAATTTTTCTAAGACAAAATTACGATTGAGTTGTGCGCCCTGCTCGGCATCTTCCAGAGTGACCTGGTGTGCAACGGGGACATAGGCGGCCTCCCCTGCGGTGACAGCAAACGACACCCCCACAATTTTTGCCTGCATGTAATCAAGGCTGGTGGTTTCGGTGTCAAAGGCAAATAACTCAGCTTGTTGTAATTTTTCCAGCCAGGCGTCAAAGGAAGCTTCATCCTGAACAATGTCGTAGCTGACATCAGCTGAAACTGTTGCATCTGCAATAGCGGCTGATGAGTGATTGGCGTCCTGCCCGGCTGCGCCTGATGGCAATAATTCGGACAGCCAGGTTTTGAACTCCATTTCACCGAATAACGTGCTGAGTTGTTCGGTATTGGCAGGTGTGACTTTGAGCGCCTCAGGGCCAAGCTCCATGGGAACGTCGCACTTTATTGTGGCCAGCTGATGTGACAGCGGCAGCTGTTCCAGAGCATTACGCAGGTTCTCCCCTACTTTTCCGGTGATATTGTCCGCATTGGCGATGATGTCATCGAGCGTGCCATATTGGGTTAGCCATTTAACCGCTGTTTTGGGGCCAACTTTGGGCACGCCAGGAATGTTGTCGACGTTGTCGCCCATCAACGTCAGATAATCGATGATGCGCTCAGGAGGCACGCCAAATTTATCCACTACGCCCTGCGGATCCAGGGTGGAATTGTCCATGGTGTTCATCAAGGTGACTTGCGGGTTGACCAGCTGTGCCATGTCCTTGTCGCCGGTGGATATCAGGCAGTCCATACCTGCTTCTGCGGCCTGCCTGGCGAGAGTGCCAATGACGTCATCGGCCTCCACGCCGTCTATGATTAACATGGGTAGGCCCATAGCTTGGACGATGGCGTGTAACGGCGTAATTTGCTCACGTAACTCATCGGGCATGGGTGGACGGTTAGCCTTGTATTCGGCGTACATGTCATCCCGGAAGGTTTTACCTTTGGCATCGAATACCATGGCCATGTATTCCGGTTGGAAGTCTTTTATCAGGCGCCGTAGCATGTTGATCACGCCATACACGGCGCCAGTGGGCTGCCCCTTGGAATTGGTGAGCGAAGGCATGGCGTGGAAGGCGCGGTACAGGTACGAAGAGCCGTCAACGAGGATAAGGTTGTCGTTTTTTTTCATGGTGCGAGCGGGTCTTTAATGGATTA
This sequence comes from Ectothiorhodospiraceae bacterium, assembly GCA_002401775.2. Lineage (GTDB taxonomy): Bacteria > Pseudomonadota > Gammaproteobacteria > SZUA-152 > SZUA-152 > SZUA-152. The sequence continues at coordinate 19,453 of NVUB02000108.1, read as the reverse complement.
AGATTAGGATAAAGTTGCGGGCGATTATCGGTTGTTTTGCGCCATGGCACCATCATTAATACAGATTTGGGGTGAGTGGATATGCGGTTACGGTTTGTGCAAAGAAAGGTTGTACAGGGAATGGCGATAGCGTTGCTCATTGGAGCGACGTCTGTATCTGCTGAAGAGGGTGAGCCCACAGGTGAAGTGACCATACAGAACCAAAGTGAAGGGATTGTCGAAGAAAAAAGAGTCAATGGACGGTTATACGCCATTCGTGTGACGCCGAGAAAAGGCGTGCCTTATTACCTGGTGGATAGTGATGGTGACGGTGATCTGGAAACCCGAAGAAATGATACTGATTCTGACTTACTCATCCCTGCCTGGGTCATCAAGCAGTGGTAAAAAGCATATTTTCTCTACCATAAAAATTTCTTTTAGAGCACCTTAAATGGTGCTATCAGTATGTCTCAGGCCAAACTTGTAGGCAAAACACAGCAAAGCTGAACCTGCGCTGAACTTGACAGCAGGCGGCGTCAATGGCATAAAAACCGGCCTGGGTTGCTGGTAGCTCCGAGAGTAGCTGCCGGTTATCCACATCAAGGGGACGGCGATGCGTTCATATTTTGAGCCTCGTGCGTGACTTTAAAGAATAATGGGGGAGGAAACAGTGCGGTTAGGCGCGTGTAAAAGCGTACCGAAAACGGCGTTGTTTAGATTCCATTAAGTGGTTTTTAAGTATAAATCTCAAGGGGAAATCTATAATGAAAGCATCAAAATGGTTGATGATTACTGCAGCTGCCGCTGTTTTGTTCGTGTCTACTCAAGCGACTGCTGATTTGGCTTTGGCCAAGAAAAGCGGCTGCCTGGCTTGCCACAGTGTTGATAAGAAAATTGTTGGTCCAGGCTGGAAAGACGTTGCTGCCAAATATAAAGACGACGCTGGCGCCAAAGATCGCTTGATCGCTAAAGTGAAAAAAGGCGGCAAAGGCAACTGGACCAAAGTGACCGGTGGTGCACCAATGCCTCCGTATTCACCTCGTGTAACGGATGCAAACATCGAAAAACTGGTCGATTTCATTATGACCCTCTAAGCATAGCGTTTTTTCGCATGATGTAAAAAAACCAGCACACTGTGCTGGTTTTTTTTGCGGGAACGTTATTGGCGTGGAACCTTATGCACAGCATGTTTCACGCCGTCAAATTGCCGTCAAACGGTGGCGCAATATTGACCGAAGTTAAAAGGCGCGTGTGTAACTTACTGTTTTATATAGGTGAAAATAGGCGCCTGTTTTATGACCATTTTAACAACACATCAATAAAACCGTGCTCAAGAGTCTTCTATCCTCATTTTATGCACAAAGTTATCCACAGCTTTTGTGGATAAAAAGACATCCTCGTTTGCCACCAAGCGGTTAGCGCAATAAAACTAGAAACTGCCTTAACTATTCCTTCTAAACCAATAAATTAGATAAGCCTAATATACGAATGCTTCCGATTTGGCCTTTGAGGTTGTTTCATGGCGTACATATCAACATAACTTGCGTATTATCCTGGGTTGGAGTGTCTGGGTTGGCTTAATCAAGAGACTTATATCAAGAGCCTTATATCGAGAGGCTTAATCGAAAGTCAACGTCAGGACCGTAATCATCCATTCTTTTTCCGGGGAAAACATAAATGCCAGACTGGGGTTTGATCACTGCCCAGGTGAAAGCCGATGCTGGGCTTTCGTTAGAGGCTAACAGCGCGCGGCCCGTGGGAGGCGGCTGCATCAGCTCGGCTTTTGTGCTGACAAGCGTAAGTAATGGGACGAGTAGCAATGAGGCGTATTTTATTAAAACGCATCAGGCGGCGGGTCTGGGTATGTTTGAGGCAGAACGGGATGGTTTGCTGGAACTGGCAAAAAGCAGTTGTTTGAGGGTGCCAGCACCGGTCTGCAGTGGTGTCGCCCAGGATGCAGCCTATTTACTGATGGAATATATTCCGCTTAATGGCACAGGTGATGATGCATTGCTGGGTGAGGCTTTAGCCGCTATGCATCAACAACGTCATCAACAACGTCAGCAAAAATTTGGCTGGAAACGAGATAATAACATCGGATCGACGCCGCAAATGAATGCATTGTGCGATAACTGGCCTCAGTTTTGGAGTGAGCAACGCCTGGCGTTTCAATTACGGTTGGCCGCCAAAAATGGAGCAGGGCAGGCCTTTTTGGCGCGTGCCAAGCAATTGCAGGCCGTAATACCGGAATTTTTTAGTCATTATCAGCCGGCCGCCTCATTGTTACACGGTGATTTGTGGTCAGGTAATGCGGCTTTTGACCAACATGCTCAGCCCGTTATTTTTGATCCGGCAGTGTACTACGGCGATCGAGAAACAGATTTGGCAATGACCGAGTTATTTGGCGGTTTTTCCCAGCGTTTTTATAGTGCCTATAACAGTGTTTGGGCGCTGGATTCCGGTTACAGTACCCGTAAAATTTTGTATAACCTGTATCACATTTTAAATCATTTCAATCTGTTCGGCGGGGGGTATCTGTCACAGGCAGAGGGGATGGTGGATCGTTTGTTATCAGAAATGTCCTGAATACCGAGTTTATCTTGTTCCGGGTATCCTTGAGTTACCGCATGGATAAGGCGTCAAGTGAACTCTTGCGGTAAACTACGCAGTAACGTCGTCATATTTTCCGTTAACCATTAACTGATACCCATAAACCCGTATGCCAGTCACCATCATTCATAGCGACACGTTGAGTGCCGAACAACATCAACACATTAGTCAGGCCCTGGGTAACACACCGCAGGTCTGTGGGGCACATTTTCGTGTCGAACATGCGCCCATCAGTGAGGATGCATTGCAGGCATTACGGGCAAGTTGTGCGTTAGATATAAACACGTTGCCTGAGGGTTTTAATCCACAAGAGGTGCGCTTATTAATCTCCGATATGGATTCCACGCTCATCAGTATTGAATGTGTCGATGAAATTGCCGATTTCATGGGAGTGAAGCCAGAAGTGGCAGCTATTACAGAAGCGGCGATGCGGGGTGAGCTGGACTTTGCGGCTTCACTGCAAAACCGGGTTTCTTTGCTTACCGGGCTGGATGTATCGGCACTACAGCGTGTATATGATGAGCGTCTTACCTTAAACCCTGGCGCGGAATTACTGATGAGTGGTTTAAAGCAGCAGCACATTAAATGTGCGCTAGTGTCGGGAGGCTTTAGTTATTTTACGGATCGCCTCAAGTCTAGGCTGAATTTGGATTTTACTCTCGCTAATGTGCTGGCGGAGGCGGACAACAAACTGCTTGGGCGTGTGGACGGTGCGATTGTCGATGCTGAGGTTAAGGCGACCTATTTACAACAGCTTTGCGAGAAACTCGAGATAAGCCCCCAGCAAGTGATCGCCATGGGTGATGGTGCTAATGACTTGAAAATGCTGGGGGTTGCCGGATTGGGTGTGGCATACCACGCAAAGCCTGCGGTGAGTGCGCAAGCCGATGTTGCCATACAGTATCGAGGTCTGGATGCGGTGTTGGATTTCCTGGTGTAGTGTCCAGGGCAGTGTCCTGGGGGTAGTGCCGGGTATTTTGTGTCTATTTCTGGAATTTATGGCGAGTGAGATCTAGAAGCACGTTAACTTTCTGAGGCACGTTCAAAATGCGTCACTTTATGCAACGTTAGGGTAGAGTGAGGTTGATACTCGAAGTAGTAGGATGTCATGAAGGTCGTTGTCAGTAGGTTGTTGTATTAAGGGGTTGGTTTTGGATAGAAGACAAAGGAAAATGTTGTGGGTTGTGATGCCATTTATCGGCTTGTTGTTAACGATGTTGTTAACGGCACCCATTGTAAAGGCGTTACCGTTTGGCACCTTTGATGCGCGCAGCATGGCCATGGGGGGCGTCGGTGTTGCTACGGGCTCGCGATATGCTTCTTTTAATAATCCGGCATTGTTAACGACGGCTGATGAAATCCACGAATGGTTTGTATTGGTTCCTACCATAGGCTTGCAAACCAACGACCCCGATGCAGTAGAAGATTCCCTCACTGCCTTTCAACAGGCAGCCACGGTGCTTGATAGTGACAATACGTCGGCTAATCGCACGGCGGTACAAACACCATTGAATAACCTCGACGGTACGCGTTATAGCGTCCGTAAAAATTCTGCACTCATGGTCACCATACCCAGCCGAATACTCAGTGGCGCGGCTTTTTTTAATGTTTATGAAGTCTCAAGTGCCAAGCCGAACATTGGTGGCGATGACCTCAGTGCCACAACGCCAAGCTATTCCTCTACCCTGGCTCAGCGAGGCTTGCGTGTCGCAGAAAATGGCGTCTCTGCGGCCACGATTCTGGAAATTGATAGAGGCTGGGCGCGAAACTTGGCCATCGGCTTAAACGCCAAATTTTTACTCATCGAAGGCTATGGTTATACCGAGCCTTTGCGAAGCGCCGAAGTTGATGTCGATCGAAGTGGGCGAATAACCGGCAGTCAGTTTCAGTTTGATATTGGGATATTAAAAGAACTGGGTGTGTGGAAAATAGGACTGGTTGCAAAAAATATTGCAGCGGCGAGCTTTAAGTACGGTGACAGTGGTGAGAAATTCAAAATTGCCCCGCAGTTACGAGCCGGTTTTGCCTATCAAAGTCGTTATTCTGTGCTGGAGTTTAATATCGACCTGCTGGAAAATGACCCGGTTGGTTTTAATGAACCATCGCAAATTGCTTCCGTTGGCGGGGAGTGGTTTGCGTGGCGGTGGTTAGCTTTTCGGGCCGGGTTTAATCAAAACCTGACGGGGAATGAAGCGGCCTATGGTTCTCTAGGCTTGGGTATTATTTTGGGTGAGGGAATCCATTTGGATGTGGCTGGTTTTAGTGGTGATGAGGGCGAAGGGCTCTCTGCTCAAATGGGGTTTCAGTTTTAAGAAAGCAGAGGAAAGGGTAAAGAGACAAGATGCAGGTAGCTACTGGTAGCTACAGCCACTAACTACAGTCGCCGCTTTTATCTTTCCCCTTTTTCAACGTTAAAAACTGAATTCCAGGCCCGCGTTTACGATGGCGCCACGCGGAACGGTATTGTCGTCTATGGTGACAGAATCGGTACTCCAGGCAATATCCAGATTTAGCGCGCCTATCGTAGCGCCCCCGGTAAGGTAGTTAATCTCAGTGCCCGCCAGATTCTTACGGATGCCGACCCGTAAACCAGGCAACCACCAGGTATCGGTGGCATAGGCGGCACTCACGGTAGCCCATTGGTACTCATCGCCGAGGGGATCTTTGGCCGCATTGGCATCAAATCCCGCAGAAATAACCCAGTTTTGACTAGCAGTATAGAGTGAAGCTTCTAGCGTTAGCTGTTTTTCCATCGTGAAACTGCTATCCCTGGCTAATCGTTGAGCCACCGAACTGGTCGCGCTATAGCCACTGAGATCAACAGCGCCGGTCTCAAAGCTGGGTTCGTTGATGTTAGTGAGGGTAGCGCCAGCACGGTAATGCTCACTGACCCACAATACGCCAACGTCCACACCTAACCCTGAATCGCTACTGCGGTCCTGATCCAGTGCGTCCTTAAATTGTTGCTTTACATCGGTAAGGTCGGCCATGCGAACGGCAGAGCGGCTGTGTTCCACGATGTAATAGTGGGCGCGCACGCCACCGTAGAGCGCGGCATTAGCGGTTTTCGTCCAGCGGCGACTATAGCCCAGTGAGATATCCTTGATCATGCTGGCCTTGATGAGAATAGTACTATCATTGTCGACGGTGAAATTGGTGGGTATTCCCGAGGAGTTAAAAGTGACGTTCAGGTCATCAAAGGGGTCATCGTTGCCCAATAATGCCTCGGCAGAGTTAAAATTAACGGTTTCGTGTAAACCTGTCGCACGGGAGGCAAAGCTGACGTTAATATCAAATTGCAGACTGCCTCCGAACCCTTTATGCGCCACTACCAGAGGAACGTCTATTGAGCCGAAGGCCTTGGCATAGCCATTGGATTCCACATCAGCCAGTACAGTATTGAGACTGGCAAGTGCCGAGTTGAGCTCATCAACCGCTGTAGTGACAGTGGTGTTAGTGAGGGGTTGTATATCTTGAAATTTATCCGCTTCATCATCAATGCGGTCATATAGGTCATCCACTTGACCAAATTCAAATCCGACGCCAATTGAGCCGGGAATGCCTAGTCGATACAGGTTGCCGTCACTCTGTAGTACGGCGGCACCCGCAGCCGGGTTAGTGATATCCGATATGATAGTCTGGCCATTGCTTACCGCACCATATGTCAGGTTGGAGCCCAGTGGTTGATACAAGGGTGCGGCCTGGGCCAGTGCAGCCGAGGCGCTCAGGACGGTGGCGGTGATGAGGCGTTTCATCGGTATCTCCGTTTTGTAGTATGGTCTGGACGGAGGGTGTGGACAGTCCGTCGTCACTTGTGGCTCACATTCAGCTCGAGCATGGCTCGATAGTAGACTCATCGGCTCTGACTTGTGGTTCTTGAGTGACGTCAAGATGTGCTATTTAAGTTCAATTGCCATTGCATTGTGCCGTTAATAGTGGGCATGGAGAGCGTGCCTGATCAGAATGTTAATGCAACCGCCAAGCTAAGCCATGAGCAAAGCTTACAGCTGGTGCGTGATCGTCTGAAAGAGAAAGGCGACATGCCCATCTTTAGTGCCAGTGTGAACCGGATTCATATTGTGGGTTCTGACCCGGAAGCCGATGCCATGGCGCTCTCCGAAGAAATTCTTAAAGATGCCAACCTCACCACCAAGGTATTAAAACTCGCTAATTCTCCGTTGTACAACCGTGGCCAAGGGAAGATTGGCAATTTGTCACGGGCGGTTGTGGTGCTGGGTTTTGAGACGGTTAAATCCGCCGTGCTGACATTGAAACTCATTGACAGTTTTCAGCAGGAATTTCCCGGCATCGATATGACCGGTATGTTGGTGAATGCTTTTTTATCCGGTGGGTTTTTGCGCGGGATATCGAGCAAATGTGGTATCAAAGACATCGAACAGGTTTATATCTGCGGTTTGTTGCATAACCTGGGGCAAGTAGTGGTGGCTTATACGCTGCCGGAATACTTTCGCGACATTCGGGAAAGGCAGCAGGCGCAAAATATATCGAGGCTGGCCGCTGAACGACAAGTGTTAGGTGCGAGTTTGCAACAGCTAGGGCAGGATATTCTGAATGACTGGGATTTTCCGAAAAATGTCATCGACACCCTCAATGAGCAGAAAATGGATGGTTTATCCCGGATACGTAATCAAACCGAGCTAACCGGCTCGCTGGCCTCACTGACAAACCAGACAATGGACTTGCTGTACTCAGAAACTCCGGATACTCACAAAACACTGTCAGAATTGAAACATGAATTATCGACGGTTTCCGGCATAAAAAAACAAGACATCGGCGACGCACTGGAAGCATCGTTCAGGCAAAGTTGCGAACTGGCCAAAGACTATGGCTTGAGTAAAAAGCACCTGACCCCCAAGTTGCGTGAAGGAGGGGATGAAGACCTTGGCAAGCTAGCACGACAATTTGCCTATTACGCCAGCAGTGAGATCAAAGCACCTGCTGGGAGTGAGAAACAGACAGAAGGTAATGTAATAGAAGTCTCGGCCAAAAGCCCGGCTTCAATAAACGCGGCAACTATCAGCCCGGCAACTATAAACTCGGCAACAGGGGGTACTGTTGCCGACCCCTCTGCACTGCTGGGTATTTTGTTTGAAATAACCACCTTAATGTCCCAAAAGGCTCAATTCAACGCCATCCTGGAAAAAGTGCTGGAAGGGCTTCATCGTGGAGCGGGTTTTGATCGTGCGGTTTTGTGTTTGTTGAATCCTGCTCACACCTCCTACGCCGCACGCATGGCGGCTGGTATTGAAACTGAAAATCTTAAAAAGTATTTGTCTTTTAAACTGGATGTGGAAAAAGACCTGTTTTCAAAAATCATTATGGAAGGCAAAGAGTTGCTAGTGACTGATATCAATCAGGGTGGCTGGCGAGCGCAGCTACCGAGTGATTTTCAGCAAAAAACCGGCGCGAGTGCCTTCATCCTTGGCACCCTGCGCACCAAAAGCCGGCCTGTGGGGTTGTTTTATGCTGACAAGGCGCTTTCAGGAAATCGTCTTTCCGCAGACGATCAGCGCAGCTTTTCTCAACTGGTGGCTCAGGCGCAGCTAGTATTACAAATGCGCTGATTATTTAAGTACGGGTCTTTGGCTTTCTTGGATTATTTTCTCTGATGTAGAGTCACACAGTGGACGATGATATGAACCTGTAATGTCTTGTGTTCAGTGGTTTCACTCAAACTCGAACTTGTAAAAACAGGCCTGCGCATCCCCGCTTTCAGCATTTACCTTCAGACCGTACCTTCAGACTGGACACCCTAATTAATGTTGGCTTACTAAAATCGTGTGCGCACCCCGAAAAATAACCGGTTAATTATATGTTGACAGGTTACCTTTTGTTGAGATAACCTTCTTTTCGGCATTTAGTTGGTTATGTTGATGGTTGGACGCCCTGGTGTAGTTCTTATTCATGCCAGGTCGACTAATGACATTTTTCAAATAAATAAGCGGAGTTCAGCCAGAAATTGGCTTGGCCAAACAAGTTGCCATTTTATTGATTTACAACACAGAACGACTACTGATTCATTAAAGGACATTAAAAATATGAAAAAATATACAAGTCGACTACTGGCTGTGGTTGCGGTTGCAGCAATATCGGTACATTCAATCGCCAATTCCAGTGAGATGGCATCAAAAGAAAAAATTTCAGGTGGTGAATCGGTCAATATGCCGGTTACAGATCTCAAATATTTTGACACAGGCATTGGTAAGCATAGTGGTGTTGGTACCTTGCATGCGGCGCCAGGGTTCGGTGATCTTAGCAACGGTGCACATGGAACATTCGTCAAGATGCCGGCAGGATTCGAGAGCAAAATTCATACCCATACGGGTGAGTATTATGCGGTAGTGATCTCTGGCGTCGGTGTAAATTTGATCCCAGGTGGTGAGGAAGTCCCCTTACCGGTAGGTTCGTATTGGTCGCAAAAAGGGGGCGAACGTCATATTACAAAATGTATTTCTCAAAATGAATGTATTTTCTTTATTAATCAGACCGTCAAGTTTGATGACTTTGCTGACGATGACCACGGCTAACTGACTACTGATTCATGAGTAATATTGCGGGTTAGAAATTCGTGTCAATCGGGTCTTTATACCGACAGTTCAAACCCCCGAGCAACTCATTGCTCGGGGGTTTTGTTACAGGCAGAGAGTGAATGTGTAAACCTTCCAGTATCTATACCACATGGGTCAATTTGAAGGCGTGGGGCTTCAATTGTCGAACGTGTATTGCCGGTGTCGTCGCGTAAGCCTGAATTTTGACGTTGAGCCGTTCTCACTGGCCGTTTAGAATGGGGTTTTAATTCATCACTCTGGAAAACCCTTCGCCTTGCATCATCTCACACGAATAATCAGTCTGATTGAAACATTTTCTGAATGGACCGGTCGCGCCGCGTCCTGGATAGTCTTGGCGATGGTGTTGGTGATTGGCTACGACGTGACGATGCGTTATTTGTTCCAGAGCGGCTCCGTCGGACTGCAAGAATTGGAATGGCACCTGTTTGCGCTGATTTTCCTGTTGGGTGCGGCCTACACCTTTAAGCACGATGGCCATGTCAGAGTGGATATTTTTTATCGTAGCGAGCGCATGGACGAGCGGGGCCGTGCCTGGGTTGATTTACTGGGAGGGTTATTTTTCCTGGTGCCATTTTGCTTGCTGATTATCATTAGTTCTATCCCGTTTGTGGATTATGCTTTTTCGGTCGGGGAGGGTTCGCCTGATCCGGGTGGATTGCCCTATCGATTCCTGCTCAAAGCCGCCATTCCTTTGGGGTTTTCGCTGGTATTGCTGCAAGGTATCGCGCATATGTTGCGTAGCCTGCGGACGATACTGACACCTCCGGCCGAAAAACCGCCACAGCAACCACAATCCGGACAAACCTTGTAATGGAAGTCTGGGCATTAGTGATGTTGGCGGCGGCGGTCGCCCTGCTGTTAATCGGCTACCCGGTGGCTTTTACCCTGGGTGCAGTGGCCATGTTGTTTGGCGGGATAGCGCTGGGCTTAGACTTTTTTGCCCTGTTACCCCTACGCATATGGGGAGTGATGACTAACTTCACCCTCATCGCCGTACCGTTGTTTGTATTTATGGGCATCGTGCTGGAAAAGTCGGGTATTGCCGAAGAACTGCTGGAAACCATGGCTCGTCTGTTTGGCCGTGTTCGTGGGGGCATGGGTGTATCTATTATTCTAGTGGGCGCGTTGCTAGCCGCCACCACCGGCGTTGTGGGAGCCACGGTGGTGACCATGGCGGTGATCGCCTTGCCAGTCATGTTACGTCACGGCTATAAGCCCGAGCTGGCCACTGGCACCATTGCCGCTGCGGGGACGCTGGGGCAAATTATTCCCCCGAGTATTATTCTGGTACTGCTGGGTGACGTCATGGGGGTGCCGGTGGGTAGGCTGTTTATGGCAGCCGTCACTCCCGGGCTATTGCTCATCGCCTTGTTCATTATCTATGTGCTGGTGCGCGCCAAACTCAGACCGGAAGAAGCCCCGGCACTGCCACCTGCTGATGATGATGGCGGATCACTGTGGCCACAGGTGTTCAAAAGCCTGATTCCGCCATTGTTTCTGGTGTTCTCGGTGTTGGGTTCAATATTTTTCGGTGTCGCTTCTCCCACGGAATCTGCTGCCGTGGGCGCGTTAGGGGCGTTGTTGCTGGCGGCGCTGCATAGACGACTGAATCTCAATAATTTGCGCGCAGCCATGCAATCCACCACACGCATGACCTCGATGGTGTTCATGATCCTCATTGGGGCTACGGCCTTTGGTCTGGTGTTCCGAGGCATGGGCGGTGATGATCTGGTTCGGGACTTAATGACGAGCCTGCCTGGTGGTCAGTGGGGCTTTTTGCTGGTGAGTATGCTGGTGATCTTTGTGTTGGGTTTCTTTCTCGACTTTATCGAAATCTGCTTCATCGTGGTGCCTATTCTTGCTCCCATTGCCGCTTTCCTGGGTGTGGACATGTTGTGGTTCGCCGTGTTGATCGCCCTCAACCTGCAAACTTCTTTTCTGACGCCGCCCTTTGGCTTTTCATTGTTTTACCTCAAGGCTGCCGCGCCAAAAGAAATTCGTATGCCGCAGATTTACCGAGGTATCTTGCCCTTTGTGGCGATTCAATTGGTGGCGTTACTGTTGATCATGTTATTTCCTCAGTTGACGTTATGGCTGCCGGATTTGATGGATTCATTGCAGGGGTTTTGAGGCCTACATAAATTATGTGTTGTAAACGCAGAGGCCGCAAAGGCGCAAAGGACGCTGAGAAAGAGTTGTCGAATTTTACAGGCCTTGTTATATCAACCCTGTCAGTTAACACTACTACAGAACCGTATACGGTAGTCATGCAACGTTCTGGTCGATGCATTTTTGGATAAATAACGTATAATTTTCAGGCTAAACAAAAAAGGCCCGCACATTCACATGTGCGGGCCTTTTTTTAGACGACATCAATTGATGTCAACGCAAGCCGTTACGTTTAATGATGGTGGCCTTCAGGCCCGTGTGCATGGCCATGTTCCTGTTCTTCAGCCGAAGCATCACGAACGTCAATAACTTTTACATCAAAATTGAGCTGCATTCCGGCCAACGGATGGTTACCGTCAATGGTGACGGTCTCATCATTGACGGCAATAACAGTAACCGTAATCATTTGGCCATCGGGTCCTTCTGCCTGAAATTGTGAACCGGCTTCAATCTCGCTGTCATTTGGAAACATTTCCCGTGGTACCGTTTCTTTACGAGCCTCATCGTGTACGCCGTAACCATTTTCCGGTTCTACGGTAACTTTTAGTTCGTCGCCCGAGGTTTTACCAGTGAGAGCACTTTCTAATCCGGGAATAATGTTACCGGCACCGTGCAGGTATAAAAAGGTGCCGTCGTCGGATTTGTCGATGACAGTACCTTCGTCGTCAGTGAGGGTGTAGTGCAGAGTGATTACTTTATTTTCTGCGATGGTCATGGGAATCCTTTGTTTATTACAAATGGTTAAAAATGGGTACTTTGAGGTTCAGTGTATTTGACGCAGAGGTCGCAGAGGCGCGGAGGCGCAGAGAAAATATATAAAAGTCTCTGAATCTCCGTGTCTCAGCGTCCCATGTGGTTACCGTTTAATGGTGGTTACCGTTCAATACTTAATTTGCTTTCAAGGCTTACGGGCCTTGGCGTAGGCTTCTTCGGATAGCTCACTCCAGCTACCGTGGTTGTCGGCGAAGGTTTTATAAGCTTGATAAATGCGCTTGAAATCGGCATTTTTCTCGGCTTCTTCTTCTAATACCACGGTTGATAGTTTGCGTAATTCGGAGATGACTTCAGCCGGAAATTCATAAACCTGTACATGGTGCTCGTTTTTGAGCTTTGCAAGGGCTTCGAAGTTTTTAGCTTCAAACTGCGCCAGCATCCAAAGATTGGAGGCGCTGGCGGCGGTTTCGATCGCTTTTTGCAAGTCGGGAGTGAGGCTGCCCCATGCTGTAGTATTTACGTTAAGTTCAAGCACGGGACCTGGCTCGTGCCAGCCTGGGTAGTAATAGTATTTGGCTGCACGATACAGTCCGAGGCGTTCGTCGTGAAATGGGCCAACCCATTCGGTAGCATCGATAGTGCCACGATCCAGTGCCGTATAGATTTCACCGCCGGCCATGAGTACCGGTGTACCACCCGCCTTGGCGAATACTTTGCCACCCAGGCCGGGGATGCGCATTTTCAGGCCTTTCAGGTCGGCAATGGAGTCAATTTTTTTGTTGAACCAGCCGCCCATTTGAACGCCGGTATTACCCATGGGGAAGGGGACGAGGTTATGGGGTTTGTACAGCTCGCGCCATAATTCCAGACCGCCACCGGCGTATAACCAGGAATTCATGCCCTGTGCATTCATGCCAAAGGGTACGGCGGTAAAAAATTGTCCGGCAGGAATTTTTCCCGCCCAATAGTAGGCAGCGCCATGGCTCATTTCAACGGTGCCTTGCGAAACCGCGTCGAAACTTTGTAATGGCGGTACTAATTCGCCGCCAGCATAGACCTTAATGTTGAGTCGTCCGCCAGTGAGTATTTTTACGTCGTCAGCAAAACGTTCGACGCCTTCCTGAAAGATGGGGAAGTTTGGTGGCCAGGTCGTCACCAGTTTCCAGTTGTAGGTTTTTGCTTTAACGGTCATAGAGGGAGCGGTATTTGTGTTATCTGATTGTCCACAACCCGTCAGTAGAGCGATGAGGAGCAGAGGAACCAATAGAGGAACAAATGCTGTAGCCAGCAAGGTTGGACGTTTCCGGTGTAATGTATGCATGAAGCAGTTACCTGAGTAATGAGGGGGGGAGCGCCTAGTGATTTGTGTACCGGTCGGCCCAAAGTGGGGACGATTTAACCCTACGATGCAGGAGGCGTCAAATAGGATGTAGCGGGCCGGATTTAAAGAAACCGGTAACAGGAGACGATTCATGACTCAATAAAGCGGTTTAATACAAGGAAAATAGGGGATTTAAGTGCAATTAGCAATACGTAAACAGGATGTACGTGTCAGTGTAAATCACTTTGTAACATTAGCGACTATTGGGGTGTTGTTGTGTATAAACAGCAGTTGGGCGTTGGATGGTGGTGGCGAGAGGGATTTTTTGCCGTTTCCTCGAGTGCATTTTGACAATGTTAAAGGAGCCCCCAGCCAACTGGATATTAAAGAACATGAGCTAGAGGCATCCACAAGCGCATTTTTTGCAATGAATCATGGCGGACTCAGACTATTGGGAGAGTTATATCTCTCTGAAGATGAGTTTGAGGCTGAGCGTTTACAGGGGGGGGTGGTCGCTGAGTGAGCAGGATACGGCGTGGATAGGGCGATTTCATACGCCAGTGGGTTTCTGGAACCAGGAATATCACCACGGTAGTTATTTAATGGCGTCAGTGACTCGGCCCAGCATTGTAGAATTTGAAGACGATGGTGGTGTGTTGCCGACGCACCTTACTGGCGTGTTTATTGAAGGTAATAAGACAGTTGGTAATGGTTTTTGGGGGTATACCTTTGCAGTGGGTTATGCGCCTGCATTAACTAATGAAGGGCTTGAGGCAGTGAATATTATTGATTTTTCAACCTCAGATTTCGAACCTGCTTTAGCGATGATGCTGACATACCAGCCAGATGAATTCGGTCCCATCAGGTTAGGGGCATTCTATGTGTCGTCTACACTTGCAAGCGAAGTCGTATCGATAAAAGAAATTGAACAAAACGTGGTCGGTGCATTTTTCTACGGGGATTGGATACAGTGGAAGATTACAGCGGCACTATTTTCTTTAGATAACAAAGTGATTTCCACTACATCTGAAAGTGATAGTCAGTTTTCTAGTGGATATTTTCAGGTGGATTATATGTTTTCCCGAAAATGGACAATTTTTGGGCGCGTGAAGAGTCAGCAGGTGTAACGAATGACGCTTACTTATCATTATTCCCAGGGTTTGTGACTTCACGTACATTACTAGGCGCTCGATATGACATCATTAAAAACCATGCGTTGACCATGGAATTTGGAAAAGTCGATATTTCTAATGAAGGATATCATCATATAAGTATGCAGTGGAGTGCGATGTTTTTATGATGCCTTTCTTGAATTCATTCGTTAGGTTGATAGCGAGGTTGATTCAGAATTAAAATGGCTAGTCTTTAAAGTGAAAGATACTGGCATTGGAATATCTACCGAACAACAAGAAAAACTGTTCAATGATTTTATTCAGGCGGATTCTTCAGTTACCCGCCGTTTCGGTGGAACCGGACTTGGTTTGGCGATCAGCCGAAAATTTTGCCTTATGATGAAGGGAGAGATTAAGGTAGAAAGCTCACTGGGAGAAGGTTCGGTGTTTATTTTTAGATTGCCAATGAATTGATTTCGAAATATATATATTGAATGTATAAAAGCTGTTGTCACTTGTAATTTAATTAACCAATCTCTAATGGTCCGCATGAAAAGAATATTTTCTTCTCGTGATTTATTAGTACTGTTAGCAATAGTTATGGTATTCATTTTTACAGGTAATCGGGTTGAGGATATTCAACCAAAATATTCAGAGAATTAGAAATTTAGATTTTAAATTGTGATGTCAAACTCTGTAAATGTGAAGACAGGTTTGATAGCTGCTCGCTAGAGCGGGCAATATGTATGGCACTGTCGGCCGATTTTTTACTGGTAACGTTGATGTTTTCCGCATTCTTATCAATTTCATCCGCAACCGCGCTTTGCTGTTCTGCTGCCGTTGCTATTTGAGTATTCATATCATTCACGGTTTCAGTTGTTCGGGTAATTTCCTCTAATGCAGTGCCAGCCTGCGCGGCCATTTCGACACTCGTAGTTGCCTGCGATTTACCTTTTTCCATAACAGCAACCGCATCACTGGCACCGATTTGTAAGTGCTCTATCATTTTATTAATTTCCTGGGTAGACTCCTGAGTGCGAGAGGCTAAAGAGCGAACCTCATCGGCCACTACGGCAAATCCTCGGCCCTGATCCCCAGCACGTGCTGCTTCTATGGCGGCATTGAGTGCCAGTAAGTTGGTTTGATCGGCTATCCCTCGAATGACATCCACAACCGAGCTGATATTGTTTATGTTGTTAGCGAGATCGGCAATAACTTCGGATGCATTTTCAACGTCTGAGGCAAGAGTGTTAATGGCAGATACGGTGTCGTTGACCACGCGTATTCCATCTTGCGTTTGTTGTGATGCTTTTTGAGTGGCTTCAGCCGCTGAGCTGGAACTGCGTGCGACTTCATGTACCGTAGCCGACATTTGATTAATGGCTGTAGCCACCTGTGTCGCTTCCATGCTTTGGCTGTCAGAGGTAATGGAAAGCTCATTGCCCGCTGTTTTTAACTTTATGGATTCATCGGAAAGAATACTAACATCACTTACAATATCAGAAATCATTTTTTGAAGTTGTGCAACAAAATTATTAACAGATATTCGCAAATCACCAATTTCATCCGAATAGTCAATGGGGAGACGTGAAGTAAGATCACCCCCGTCAGCGCATAGTTCATTGATGCGTTGTGTCGTTTCTTTTGTTGGTTTGATCACAAAGTGATTAAACAGAAAAAAGATAGCCGCCCCGAGTAAAGACAAAACAATGGCAGTATCAATTGTCATTATAGTAATGAACAGTGTAAGTGCTTCATTGCCGGATGATATAACTTTTTTGAGTCCTTCAGCTATTCGGAGATTGCTGTTAGAAATGCCAGCATTAACGTTGACCTCGGATATGCCGAGTAAAACAGAGCCGAGATTTTCATCGTCATAAAAAATGGGGTAGATTTTTTCGATGATATTATTTTTGTCGGCGGGCGTACTGTACTCCGTCATTGCTTCGCCATTGGGTTTTAGGTAAGCAGCGTAGATAATGTCGTTGTCGGCAGTTGCGACGGACTGATAGGCTTTAAGGGATTCAAAGTCAAAAGCGGCAATTAGATCAGGAGCCGTTTTTGCCATAAATTGCCCAATGATATTCGCTTTGGAAACAAGGGCTCCGTGTGCATTATCCTTTGCCACGTTTTGTTCTGTTTGCAATGCGCTTTGGGCGATACTAATCTGCGCTGCCGTAGTTCCTTGTACTACTTGAATGAGGACGTACGCACCAATGGCCATTACTATCAGCGAAATACTCAGTAATGGCGTAATGAATTTTGCAGTAAGTTTCAGTTTGATAATCGTATCCTACGCAGTTGGATTATTACGCTATGGGTGTAAATAAGTGGGATGAACACACCGGGTTAATATTTTTCACCAATGGCATATTCTGTAATTTCGCGCACCTTTGCAAAATCGGCATCTGATACGGCATAAAACCCGGTGACTTTGGCTGATTTAAGTATTGCTTTTCCTTTATCAGATCCAGATAGAGCTGTCATGGCATCCTGAATTTTCTTGGCCTTATCAGCGGGGAAGTCTTTTTTAACGGCCCAGCTCAGGTGTACAAAAGGTTCACTTTCTTCAACTATTCTCATCTTGGAGACATCAATTTTTTTCTTTACACCTTTAACTTTGAGGATGATGTTGCCTGACCCGGCGGCATCGGCGGCTTTGTTATAGACGCCAATGACTGCGCTAGGTGGGTTTTTGGCAAAGGCAACCTTGAAATCTTTTCCCGCAACTAATCCATGCTTTTTCAGTATGCCTATGGGTGCAATATAGCTGCCCATAGCCTTTTTTCCGCCGCCAAACAGGATCGTTTTTCCTTTAAGGTCTTTTACGCTCTTGATGCCGCTGTCGACGTGAACGGAGAGGGCTCCAGCGATCAGCCTGCTGCCTTTTTCCTCATTGGCAATAATCACGGTAAATCCCATTTCTTTATGGCTCAATAGATAGTGATACTGGTTGTAGTGCACCAGGTCATATTTTCCTGCTTTGAGCTTTTTCCAGAAATCTTTGAAATTTTTAGAAACTGATAAGGTGACCTTTTCGCCCATCACTTCGGAAAGGTGGGCTGCCAGGGGTTTGAACGCTTTCGTGGTTATGGCTGCCGGCCGCCGAGGGAAAACACCTAAATTAATATCGGCAACGGCGGGTATCCAGCTTAATGCCATGAGGCCGGCAATTGAAAATGTGATCGATTTTTGAGCATTCATGGTAGTGCCTCCCGGACTGGGCTATTTAGAAAAAAAGCATCCGTTTAATGGCTTGAGAACCAAACTATAGATAATGCTGTTGTTTTTTGAAGTGTCGGCGGTATGTTTTTAAGAAACTAGGTAGAGTGGGGAGTTAGCAGAGGTTTAGTCATTGCTAATAAACGTTGTGGTTTGTTGGTGGTGTGGTCTAACAATCGTGGTTAATTACAGCGGTTAACTACATCGGTTAACTACAGCGGTTAACTACAGTGAGCTAACAAAATGTTGTCACTACTTCTTGTCTTGTCGTTTGACCCCTCTTTTAGTGGATGGTCTTTGTTGTTTATGCAGAGGCAGGGGGAGCTGTTCGAAATATGTAACAGGTATAACGAAATACACAAAAAAGAAAATGTATGGCTCAATTTCTTGAACCGCTTGGAATTTAAAGGTCGGGGATGACGGTTTAGCAGACTTCCAGTTTGGCGTATTCCATCATTAACCATTTACTACCGAGGCCATCGAAATTGACTTGTACGCGCGCTTGCGCCCCCTGACCTTCGACATTTAAAACCACACCATCACCAAATTTGGCATGTACCACATGTTGGCCTAACGTCATGCCCGGCCGCATTCCACCCGCAGTGGATTCCTGTGCTGTTGAAAAGCTGGGCGTACTTCTGCCGGTATAGCTGACGTTGCCGCCCATGCGTACTTCTTCCATGAGTTCGGCGGGAATCTCGCTAATGAACCGCGAGCGGTGTGGGTAGGTTTCGTTACCATAGAGTCGGCGGGTTTCGGCATGTGTCAGAAATAAACGTTGTCGGGCGCGGGTAATACCGACATAACAAAGCCGACGTTCTTCGGCGAGACGGCCCGGTTCGTCCAGGGACATTTGATGTGGGAACAGGCCTTCTTCCACACCAGCTAAAAACACCTGTGGAAATTCGAGGCCCTTGGCCGAGTGCAGCGTCATCATTTGTGCGCCGTCTTGTGAGCCATCCGCTTGGTTGTCGCCCGCTTCTAATGCGGCGTGGGAGAGAAAGGCAGAAAGCTCATCCATTTCTTCTTCATCTTCAGGGGTTTCTTCCTGCTCAAAGTATTTGGCAGCATTAACGAGTTCTTCCAGGTTTTCTACTTTTGCCTGGCCTTTTTCACCGCGGTCTTTTTTGTAATGGTCCAACAAGGTGCTGTGATGAAGGGTATGTTCCAATTGCTCGAAGAGATCCATGCCTGCGGTGTCGTTGGCCATGATGCTGATTAATTCGAGAAACGCGCCTAAAGCAGTGGTTGCTCGTGCAGGCAACAGCTTTTGCTCAACAACAGCTTGTGCGGCATTCCACAAAGAGACGCTATGTTCGCGGGCGTAGAGCCGGGCGGCATTCACCGTTTTGTCGCCAATGCCGCGGGTAGGCGTGTTAACGACGCGTTCAAAGGCGGCATCGTCATTGCGATTGGCAATGAGGCGTAAATAAGCCAATGCATCTTTTATTTCGGCACGTTCAAAAAAGCGCATTCCGCCATAAACACGGTACGGTATTCCTGCTTGAATCAAGGCTTCTTCAATAACGCGCGATTGGGCGTTGGAGCGATAGAGAATGGCGTTATCTTTGTAAAGATTACCTTTGTCCACCCAATCCTGAATCTGCTCGGCGATGAAGCGGGCCTCGTCGCGCTCGTTAAAGGCAGAATAGAGCTGTATGGCTTCGCCATCTTCGTCGGCCGTCCACAGGTTTTTACCGAGGCGGTCATCATTGTTGGCAATGAGTGCGTTGGCG
>NVUB02000107.1 GCA_002401775.2 Ectothiorhodospiraceae bacterium | reverse complement strand
ATAATTTGAGGCACGCGTAAATACATCCCTGTAAGCTCGACAGCGACATCCATGTCGCTGACGGCCTCAAATCATAAGCAACTGCACCACTTCTGAGGCATGTTCAAAGTACGCTATTTTATGCAACGTCTAGGGATGACTAAGCCAGTATGACTACTTCAGAATGACCATGCAGCGGATCGTGTTGCAGCCTGCCTATATTTTACATCACCGCGCTTATCGCAATACCAGTAGCATTCTTGAATTGTTTACCCCAGAACATGGCCGTGTAGGTGTTGTTGCTAAAGGTGTGCGCGGCAACAAACCGCGCTGGCCGGGTTTGCTGCAAACCTTCCAGCCATTGCTGGTATCGTACAATCTGCGAGGAGAGTTAGGTCTGTTAACCACAGCAGAGGCGACAGGTGCGGCACTTACTGTTCGCCCTGGATTAATTGCCAGTGGGTTTTACCTCAATGAAATCTTGTTACGGCTTCTACAGCGGCAAGATGCACAACTGGAATTGTTTGGCAGCTATGACATGGCCTTACGTGATTTGTCTGCATTGAATGCAGAAGAGGGTGAGCGCATTGCCCTTGAAAGCGTATTGCGTCGGTTTGAAATGCGTATGCTAGCAGCCTTGGGTTATGGGCTAGTGTTGGACAATGACGTGCAGACTCAAGCGCCTGTACAAGCTCAGCAACACTATATTTATTATCTGGAGCAAGGCCCCGTACAAATCGACTCAGAGGTTGATGAGACGGTCGCGGAGGTGGGAGATGCACAACGTGGTGTGCCGGTCTCAGGGCAGACCTTGCTGGCCTTGCAAGCCGATGATTTATCCGCAGACATAACACGGCGGGAAGCAAAGCGGTTAATTCGAGCCGTACTCGGCCAGTACCTTGGTAGCAAACCTTTGGCAAGTCGCCAGCTAATGCAGCAAAGCGCACAGCTAGCGCAACGAGTCCGTGAGCAGTGATGTAATTTAACGTCCTTGCGAATATCCGAGGACTGAGAGCTAAAAGGGCTAAGGGCTAAGGATATATTACCGGTACACAAGAGAAGGATACCCTGAATTCAGAAGACGCCGTCAATACATCCCTGCGGCTGCCGCTTCTGACTAACTGCTTCTAAATAGAGGGTATCCTTCTCTACGGGTTCATTAGTCTGTATTCTGGTGTAGGAGAGGCTTCAGCCTCGATGAGTGTTTCGGGTGATTCTGTTCGCGGTTAAAGCCGCTCCGGCGAGTGCAGGCAAAAAGTTACACACTCCGCACTCCGCACTTAACACTTAACACTTAACACTTAACACTTAACACTCAATCCTTAGCCCTCACCTGTAGGTCATGTTGCGAAGCTACGTGACGATCATCTCCAGCCGAGAAAATGTGTGCTCGTTTCAGCCATTGCGTCACGTAACGGCGTAACGTGACTTACGAAACCCCTCACTTCTCACTTCAATTTTTACCGTGTACGATTCAGACAGTTGTTGTGACTCAGGTACACACCAAATTGTTTGGGTGTTGTTGATGCAAGGGTCGTTTGTATCACGGGGTAATTTGTTTTTCATGTGTACTCAACGTTGCCTGTATAAAACGAATGCTACGAAGTCATTAATTATGTCATTAAGGAGTTTGATGCTGTGATGAGGCGGGGAGAGGGATGAGTGTTTTTTGACCAGCTCCTTGGTGATGATTTGGGGGGAGTAGGCTTTGTATGTGTTGGCTGTTGCTGACGGTTGATTTGCGGGTGGTATAAAGAGGTGAATGTTAGAACTCTATTCTGATGTTATTTTCTGGTTTTGTTTTCTCATTTTGTTTAGCTACCGCAAGGTTAATATTATCGCCGGTCGTGTGTTCTGCCTTATTTCACTATCTGTTTTATCCGTAATGTTTGTACTTGATGAAATCACTGAATTGATTAATGGATATTACTGAAGTTTTGTTGTGGTTTTGTTGGGGAATATGAATTGCAGTGTATTGTTGGTTTTGAGGGAACAAAAATGACCAATAATCGTTGTATGGTAATCTTTCTTTGTATTTGAATGCTGACATTTGATTACTGATCACCTGCATACTGAAGAGTCTTGTCGTTTCGGAATAATTGGTTAGTTTCTCTTCAAGTAAAATTAATAGCCATATATAGAGCATCTTCGCGACAACAGACGTGTAAAAAGTTATTCTTCTGCTCGCAAAATGATGAAGAATATTATTAGTTTGTTTGTTTTTTATTCAATGTTTACTGTATGTAGCGTTTGCAGGGATTAAAAATTTACAAGCTGTTTAATTTTTGATCATTTCCGTGCTGTCTATTTTGTGTGCTGCTTAATTTGTGTGCATAAGTTGTAGGGCAATATTCCTTTAGATAGAGTCGGATAATTTTACATTATTGAAAAGTCGCATAAATTTGAAAATATAAAGTTGATATGAAACAAGGGATTGATTTCAATGGCACAAATATTGCTATGGGTCATTCGGGGCGGGGTACGTGACGTTAAGCACAATATTCGCCCTGTCTAAAGATAACTTACCAAAATACTATGAAGTAGGGTTGCCGTTGTCGTTGTTTAAATAACAAACAATTTCACCAATCGTAATAATTGTGACAATCGCGACACTCGCAAGTACAACCGGAAGTTATCGTTGATCTATTTTATCAATCATTTTTCGGGTTTTATGAAGGGGTTTTATTATGGTCAAAAAAAGCGTTTACGCCATTGCGAGTTTATTTCTGGTAACCGCGTCCCCGGTTTTTTCAAGTGTTATCGGTATTACTGAGTATTCTTCATTTATTAGTGCTTCGGAATTTGGTAGCACTTCGTTACAGCATACTGGTGTTGGGCCAGGTATTGATGATTACACGGGTGCCGGTTTGGATGTGGTCTTCACTAATTCATTAGGTGCTGACAATATTGGCTCGGTTTCCTGGCAAATCACAAATTCCACGGGGTCGGTATTAAATGATGTTTCATTTTTCGGTTTTCTGGATGCCCAAATTGATGAAGCTACCAACACATTCTTTAATGAAACTGCCAGTGCTGCGGGTTTTACGCTCGGAAGCGGAAGTGGTGATTCACAACCCGATAGTTTTGAAATAGATGAGCCTGGTTATTTATTTGGCGATATATTTACCAATCTTTTGAACGGGTCGCTGGATAATACCAATGCGTTATTGGGTATAGAGGACGATGTTTCTCTGGCTTTAGGTTTTGATGTGGGCACCTTGTTGTCGGACGAATCTATTTTGGCTAGTTTTGAAATTAGTGAGATCGATAATGGTGGCTTGTATCAATATGACGCTGCTTCAGATTATGGGTTTTACTTTTTAGGTGTCGTGAGTATTATTGATGATGAAATTGAAATACCTAATCCCTCAACGTTGTTTTTGATGAGTATAGGGTTTTTAGCCATTGGTGGTGTTAAAGCGGGAAAGCATAAGCGGATGGGAACAAAGGTCTGTTAGCTGGGTTTGTTTTAACAACCGCGTGTAATGATTTGTATGAAATAGTGTAGTGCTTTATTTAGCGGTGTCGTACACGTAAAACGGTGTTGTGGGCGTAATTAGTCGGCGTGTACGGTTCTCTGAATATTATGGAAAATTCGAATAACAGTAAGGAAGGTCGTTATGACGGGTTACAGTGGGCGCGCAGGCGTTTTGGGGCTTGGCTTAGTACGTGATAAGTACCGTTGTGGTTCTGGTTTTTTGTTAAAGTCCTTTTTATTAAAGTCCTTAGCGAAGACTACACTTATTACGGCGATATTTTTTCCTTCATTCAGCGCATTTTCCGCTGTGTCAGATATCACTGTGACCGATGTCACGACGCGGGCGTTATCCGTCGTCTGGGTTTCGGATGAACCGATCTCGACGGCAACCCTACGAATCTATTCTGATATTAACGGTGTGAGTGAATTAACGCCGGGCCTCAATGTGACAACGGACAGTGTTGTTGTCGCTAATGCGCATGTACAGGGGATCGCTAAGGTTACGGTCTCTGGTCTTGCGGCGGACACTGATTACTACATTCAAACCGAGACTGTTGGCTCTACAGGGCTGGTGACGTTGCCTGCTTTCTCTTCGTTAACACTGGCACGTACGGCTTTGGAAACAAACAAAGTCAACGCATCCAGTTTACCTATCGTTAATGATGTATTGGTGCATGATGTCTTTTTCCCCGATGGCGTAACTCCTGCGCCGGGTACGCTGGTGATTGTTAATGCTCAAGGGTTGAGCGCATACCCTCTGACGTCCTTTGTCGGAGAAAATGGCTTCGCACCGCAAACTGCTGCTATTGATACCAATAACTTTTTTGGTACCGATGGCCGCAGTTTGGAATTGGCTGCCGATGACGCCCTTAAATTAACCGTATTTCGCGGTTTACTCTGTAATACCGAATTTGCAAACCAAAAATATATTGAACACCGTCGTACTCCCGTACATGAGGAAACGCCAGTAATTACTGAAGTGGAACTGACACCTAAATGTTATATCTCAGATCCGTTTTGTGACAATACGGTCAATGTTTTAGACGTTCAGTTTGTTTTGAATAGTTTTGGAAACAACCTGGGTACATGTGCTTATAACCCTGGTGTGGATGTCATTAGTGATGGCCAAATTAACGTTTTGGATGTTCAGCGTGTATTGAATGATTTTGGTAACACTGTACCGAGTGTTAATTAGCACAGGCCAGAAATAATCAAGGTTTACAGTAAAGCACGTACAAAGAACGCAAAATCTTACGAAGTGATGTTAACGCTGGCCTTTAATAGCCACACGCTTAACCCTTTTTGTTGAATGATAAATAATAAATTAATGTTGAGATTGGGAACTATGAAAATAGGTAACGCCGTAGAAGCCACTACTAAGAGCTTATGTCGTCGAGGGGTTGAAAGGACTCAGTTTGCTCGTCTTTCCCTCAGTGTAATGTTTTTGTTGGGCGTGTTGTTTTCTTCCAGCGCACTGGCCCTTAGTGTGAGTTTCAACCCCTCCGTGGTTAATTTAAGTGTGGGAGAGAAGGCACTTGTTGAAGTAGTTGTTGCAGATTTGCCGTCTCCCGGGTTGGCCGCTTTCCAGTTCAAATTGAATTTTGATCCCACCTCCATCAATATTGTAAACCCTAATGAAGCATTTCGTGGGTCAGGTATACCGCCATTTGCGCCGTTACAGGGCAATGCTTTTTGTACCTTTATAAGGGGCACGGCGACCTGTCTTGATCCGAACTGGTTTATCACTGACACAGGACGTATTCCCGACGGTGTGATTGATACCATTGATAATACCGGTGGATCTATTTCTTTTTCGGCGTCTACCCGTGCAGACGCCAGTGTGCCTTCTTCCTCCACACTGCCTGTAGGCGGCGGTGTCATTGCCATTATTGAAGTTGTGGGCAATGCTAACGGGTGGGTAATCGTCTCGCTTCCTACAGCGGATCTTATTTTGGCCGATGCGACCCCGGTTCAGTACCCTGGGGTTACTACCAGTACGCTTACCGTTAATGTTGGTGGCGTTGTCAGCAATGCTGCCCCGGTTATTACTTTGAATGGTGTAGACCCTGTCTTTGTCGCTGAAGGCGCGACATACACTGATGCTGGTGCAACGGCCAGTGATGTGGAAGATGGTGATTTAACCGCCAGTATCGTCACCAATAATCCTGTCAATACCACAATCCCCGGTTCTTATACGGTGACCTATAACGTCACTGACAGTGGCGCTATAGCGGCGACCCAAGTGACTCGTACAGTGACTGTTGTTGGAAATGCGGCCCCGGTTATCAGTCTGCTGGGAGCCAGCCCGGTTAGCGTCTCGGAAGGTGCAACACATTCTGATGCCGGTGCGACGGCCAGTGACGCGGAAGATGGCGATCTTAGTGCGAGTATTGTCATTAATAATCCGGTCGATACCACTGTTCCCGGCGCTTACCTGGTGACTTACGATGTGATGGATAGCGGTGGTAAATCGGCGCTCCAGGTTACCCGTACTGTCAATGTGATTGCTAATGCGGTTCCGGTAATCAGCTTGTTAGGAACGACCCCGGTTACTGTGACTGAAGGCGCGGCTTATGCCGATGCGGGAGCGACTGCCAGCGATACTGAAGATGGCGATCTTAGCGCGAGCATCGTGGTGAATAATCCAGTGGATACTGCCACCCCAGGCACTTACACGGTGACATACAATGTTGTGGATAGCGGCGGTAAATCGGCGCTGCAAGTTTCCCGTACCGTTAACGTTACTGCCAACGCGGCCCCAGTGATCACGTTGTTAGGCTTGTCTCCTGTCAGTGTGACAGAGGGTGCGGTTTATACCGATGCGGGAGCCACTGCCAGTGATGTTGAGGACGGTGATTTAACACCGAGTATTGCGGTTGTTAATCCTGTTGATACCTCGCTGCCTGGCACTTACGTGGTGACTTATAATGTGACCGATTCCGGTGGCAAGTCGGCTGCTCAGGTTAGCCGAACGATTAATGTCATTGGTAATGCCGCTCCGGTTATTACTTTGCTGGGCGTCAGTCCGGTTAGCGTTACTGAAGGGGCGACCTATACCGATGCGGGTGCCACTGCCAGTGATGCCGAAGATGGAAATTTGAGTGCCAGTATTGTCGTAGTTAATCCCGTCGATACTACGGTACCGGGTGCTTATACGGTTACATACGATGTTGCTGATACCGATGGTAAGTCGGCTGTTCAAGTTACCCGAATGGTTAATGTTGTTGCCAATGCCGCTCCTGTTATCAGTTTGCTGGGTGCGGCGACTATAAATGTGACGGAAGGCGCGACTTATTCTGATGCGGGTGCTACGGCGAGTGATGCCGAAGACGGCGATCTAACGGCAAGTATTGTCACCAATAATCCGGTGGATACTTCTGTTCCTGGCAGCTATACCGTCACGTATGACGTGACGGATAGCGGCGGAAAAACGGCGCTGCAAGTGACCCGTATTGTTACTGTGATTGCCAATAATGCTCCCGTCATTACGTTGTTCGGCGCTGATCCTATCAGCATCACTGAAGGTGCGTCTTATATCGATGCGGGTGCCACGGCGAGCGATGTGGAAGACGGTAATTTAACCGGCAGTATTGTGGTGGTTAATCCGGTTGATACATCCGTGCCGGGAGCTTATACCGTAACTTACGATGTAACGGACGCTGATGGAAAGTCGGCAATACAAGTGACTCGTATTGTTAATGTGATCTTCAATAATGTTCCCGTCATTACGTTGTTCGGCGCTGATCCTATCAGCATCACTGAAGGTGCGTCTTATATCGACGCGGGTGCCACGGCGACTGACCTGGAAGACGGCAATCTAACGGCCAGTATTATTACGGTGAACCCGGTTGATACCGCAATTTCTGGTACGTATACCGTTACTTATGATGTCACCGATGCCGATGGCAAGTCAGCCGTTCAGGTCACTCGAACCGTTAATGTTATCGCCAATGCTGCTCCGGTGATCAGCTTGTTAGGAACGACGCCTGTCAATGTGACAGAAGGCGCGGCTTATACGGATGCGGGTGCCACGGCGAGTGATGCTGAAGACGGCGATCTAACGGCAAGTCTAGTCACCAATAACCCGGTGGACACCTCTGTACCCGGCACTTATACCGTGACTTACAATGTAGCGGATGCAGATGGTAAATCGGCGGTACAGGTTACCCGTACGGTGAATGTGATTGGTAACAATGCGCCTGTTATTAGTTTGTTAGGCGATAGCCCCGTCAATGTTACAGAAGGGGCAACTTATTCTGATGCAGGCGCCACGGCCAACGATGCTGAAGACGGTGATCTGACCGCCAGCATCGTTATCAATAATCCGGTGGACACCTCAGTGCCGGGCACTTACACCATTACCTACGATGTAACGGATGCTGATGGCAAGTCAGCCATGCAGGTTACCCGCACTGTCAATGTCGTCGCTAACAATGCACCCGTCATTAGTTTGTTTGGTGTGAGCCCTGTTAACGTCACTGAAGGCGCGTCATATATTGATGCCGGTGCCACGGCGAGCGATACGGAAGACGGTAATCTCACCGCCAGTATTGTGGTGGTTAACCCGGTTGATACGTCTATTCCAGGGACTTACATCGTCACGTACGACGTAACCGATACAGACGGAAAAGCCGCCGTACAAGTTACCCGTACGGTGAATGTTGTTGGTAACAATGCACCTGTTATTAGCTTGTTAGGTGCTAGTTCTGTCAATGTCACAGAAGGCGCGACTTATACCGATGCAGGTGCCACGGCCAACGATGCTGAAGACGGTGATCTAACCGCGAGTATCGCTACTAATAACCCGGTAGATACCTTGGTACCGGGTACTTATACGGTAACTTACGATGTGACGGATGCAGACGGTAAGTCAGCCGCTCAGGTTACTCGAACGGTTAATGTTATTGGCAACGCGGCTCCGGTAATCAGCCTGTTAGGCATAACGCCCATTAACATAGCAGAGGGCGTTACTTATGCTGATGCCGGTGCAACCGCGAGCGATACGGAAGATGGCGACCTAACAGTAAGTATCGTTATTAACAATCCTGTTGATACCACTTTACCGGGTACTTATATCGTCACTTACGATGTGACAGATAACGACGGCAAGCTTGCTGTGCAAGTTACCCGTACAGTGAATGTCGTTGCCAATGCGGCACCGGTGATCAGCCTGCTGGGAACAACGCCTGTGAATATTGTCGAGGGTGCGACCTATGTCGATGCCGGTGCGACGGCCAGTGATGCAGAAGATGGTGATCTAACCGCCAGCTTGGTGATTAACAACCCGGTCAATACGAGCATACCGGGCTCCTATGTGGTGACTTATGATGTCATTGATACAAAGAGCAAAGCGGCCGCACAAGTAACGCGAACCGTGAATGTCACTGCCAACGGCGCTCCGGTTATCAGCTTGTTAGGTGCTACTCCCGTCAGTGTTGCTGAAGGCGCAACGTATACCGATGCAGGTGCTACCGCGAACGATGTTGAAGATGGTGATTTAACGGCCAGTATTGTGACGGTTAATTCGGTCGATACTTCCGTGCCAGGCGCCTACACCGTGACTTACAATGTCACAGATGCAGACGGCAAATCAGCTGTCCAAATCACTCGCATTGTCAACGTGGTTGCCAACGCTGCTCCGGTTATCAGCCTACTGGGTACGAACCCTGTGAGTGTTACCGAAGGTGCAACGTATAGCGATGCAGGTGCTACGGCGAACGATGCTGAAGATGGTGATCTAACGGCTAGTATCGTGACTGTTAATTCGGTTGATACAACCGTACCGGGTGTCTACACCGTGACTTACAACGTCACCGATGCCGGTGGTAAGTCAGCCGCTCAAGTCACTCGCACAGTCAACGTGGTAGCCAACGCTGCGCCGGTGATCAGCGTGTTGGGAGCTAACCCTGTGAGTGTGATCGAAGGCGCAACGTATACCGATGCCGGTGCTACGGCGAGCGATGCCGAAGACGGTAATTTAACTGCCAGTATTGCAGTGGTTAACCCGGTCGATACTTCAGCGCCGGGTT
>NVUB02000106.1 GCA_002401775.2 Ectothiorhodospiraceae bacterium | reverse complement strand
TCTTTTTTCTTTTCTTTCTTTTTTTCTTTTTTCTTTTCTTTCTTTTTTTCTACTTTCTTGGGAATAGGTTTTGGTTTGGGTTTTTGCTTTTCCAGCAACAACTGCGCCAAGCGTGGTGGGAGTTCTTCCACTTTGTCACGGTCAACTTCTGGGAGCTTAACAAACGGAACACCAACACTGAACAGAAATGCTGACAGCATCGTAATAATGACAATTTTCTTAAGCCGGTTATCGTCTTCTTCCAGACGACTCCAAGGCAATATAAATGATCGATAGGCAAGTACAGACACGGCAGAACTACCCTTTATCCCGTTTACGCAAAACAGCCAATGAAATATTGGTGTATTCAGCTTTAGTGCAGGTCAACATAATTTTCTTAAGCAGTGCAAAGGGTATTTTCTTATCACCCATAATCGTTACTTCTCGCGGAACCGGTTTTCCATCCGGTGTTGTTTTCCGTACAGTACGTTTTGCCAAACGCACCAGTTCAATTTTCAGGGACCTAATCTCAATAGATTTGGAACCCATAACCGCTGGTACTGAGGCAATTTTTCTGCCCTGCACAACAATATCTTTTTCACCCACAATAATGACCACGGTTTCTTTGGGTAACTGCTGCGAACTGGATTCAGGAAGTTGAATTTGTTTTGCATTCGGCAGATCTTTTACCGAAGAAGAGCTAACCAATAGGAAAAACACCAGGATCGTAAAGATGTCCATCAAAGACACCATGTTTAACGACGCATTTCGTTTTGTCCGCCCGTGATGCCGCGACATACGCTGTGAACGACGTGACTCATTCATGGTGCATCACCAATGGCAATAAGCGGAAATAATTCCTTCTTAACAACCGATGCTGCTTCTACTACATCGACTGAGCGAACCGTATCCATGGACTTCACTAACAGCTCATATTCAATGTTCGGCTCCAGCAAAATGCTGATATTTTGCTTTTTAGGGAAACGGGTTTTCACCTTAATAAGAAAGTCTGAAAGTGCGGCAAAATCGTGTCCGTCACGATTATTTTTAATCACTTTCAATACACCACCAATAGTATCCGCCACAATCAAACGATCACTGCGCACAATAACCTCAAAGTTGCGCACTTTTTTCGGGTCATTTTTCGACGGTGATTTACTGTCAGGCGGGAGATTCAGCTCTAAAATACTGAGCTGAGAAAATACGGCCGAAAGCAATAGGAACGGGATAAGCACGACCATCAAATTCATGAAGGCAGTGATATTGAGTTCCGGCGTTTCGCGATGCGCGCGCCTGACACGGGCTCTTACAGACATACTAAATTAATCCGTTTATTCTGCGCGAGCTGCAGGTTTTGCTGCAGGTTTTTTGGCGTACTCGGTTATCGAGTTCAAGAATTTTACCGTTGCCATTTCCATGCTATCAACAATTTCTGTGGTCTTGGTTTGCAATACAGTAAACATTAACAACAGGGGTATAGCCGCCATCAATCCAAAGGCCGTGGTGTTCATGGCCACTGAAATACTCGCTGAGAGTAGATCGGCTTTGTCAGCAGGGTTGGCATTCGCTACCGCAGTAAACGCCTGAATCAAACCGATGATTGTGCCCAACAGCCCCAACAGCGTTGCAATGTTGGCATACGTGGCGAGATAGTGAGTGCGTTTTTCAAGCCGAGGAATACATTCCATCAAGCCTTCTTCCATGGCAATTTCAATGTCATCCCGCTTGTTTGTCATTTGTAAGCGGCTTAAGCCGTAAGCCATGATCTTACCGACTTCAGATGTTGAGCGACTACTAATCGCCATTGCCTGCTGATAATTATTGGCTTTAACCAGCGGCGTTAGTTTATTCCACATGCTGCGATTTTTTTGCTTGGCCAGCGTCAAATAAAGATATCGCTCAACCGAAATTGCCGCCCCGATCGCAAACACAAACAAGATGGGATACATGAATGCCCCCCCCTCTTGAAAGAATTTTACGACCACGTTAAAGAATTCCATACTATTCTCCTTACTTCACACAAATCATCATTATGCAGGTTGCTGTGTAGACAAGACGACGATCATCATGCCACAAATTTTTATTCTCATTAATTGACTCAATTCACAACCCCTGCGTTCCACCAAAGCAGGAGTTCAGAACACTAAACGTCCAATTATTGAGTTTCTTGAACTTCATTGACAAAAAAAAGAGGAAAAACGCGGAAAAACTATTTAAACCCCAGATGCCACAAATATTTTAAACTATTATCACCCACTACAAACTATTTTACACCTTCCCCATATAACATCCCGTAATAACCAACCTGGCGCCGAAACACATCGCGATCCAACACATCCCAGGTGACGTCAAAAGAGCTACTTCCCGCGCCGTTGGACAATGCACCCAATCGTGAACTTTTCCACGGAACGATATACAACACCTTCGGGAGTTCACGACTACCCTGAATCGCTGTTGAATCCAGTTCTATTCGGTCAGCAGCGAAAGCAATCATTGGTGTAATGGCGATCAGGAAAATGACAACAAGTAATACACGCATCATTTTTTGGCTCGGCGGGCTAAATCGACTATCCATTTTTTCACTTCAATATCTTCTTTTTTGGTTAACGCCTGATAACGCTTATAATGCGTTAATGCTTCAGGAAGTTTGCCCATATACAACTCTAGCAAGATACCAAAGTTGAGGTGAGCATAAGCGTAATCGGGATCAATCTGCAAGGCCTTTTCATAGTAGACAACCGCTTCTTTAAATTTGCCTTCGCCTCGGCTAATAATTCCCAAGTGATTTAAACTGACGACATTATCGGCATTAATCTCTAACGCCGAGTGAAACTCAGACTTTGCCTTCTCAAGTTCGTTTATCCGAAAATAGAGTATCCCTAAATTAGCGCGGGGCCCTGAAAATTCAGGATACTGTTCGACCAATTGCCGCAATGCCGACTCAGCCTGCTCATCTTTACCGGCCCGCAATGAGATTAATGCGCGCTCGTAGGCAACGATAATTTTGGGGTCTACTTTTGGCCCCTTAACCTTGGCTGCCTTTTTTTTCTCAACCGATGATACGTCAGGGCCCGTTGCACACCCGGCAAGTATGACAAGCATCGAAAAAAACACTATTTTACCAAAATGGATCACGCATTAACCTCGTCATTTTTATGCACACTACTCATTATAATTACCACCACCAATCAGTAATTTTCATCGTATACGGAAAAGTACTTGGTGTGAAATTCATACGATTTAACGTATATGCGAAGCAAATCGCTCCGTTCTTTCCGATTTATCATACCGTATCGGGTTCAATTTTTTGAGCCGGGAAAAGCTTTTCTTAACCCACTCATCATAGGTTCCTTCAGCAATTCGCCCGACATTCGATACATGAATATCTATCGACTTGTCCTCAAACGGATAGGCTTGCTCTTCGAGCAAAATATCGTATTGTTCAAGTTCTTCTTCTGACAACCCCGGCGGCCGTTCAGAACCCATTAGCGCCCGACCAAACTCATCATATATTTCAGCCAGCCAATACACTGAAGCGGTAGTCACCTCCGCGATACCGTAATCTGCCGCTATGGTGTAAGCATCAACGGCCTCTTTCAATTTTTGTTTCTTGCGCTTCAAGTTCACTTTCAACGGTCGGACTAGCTTAACCTGCTGGTACGATTTTAACGTCGGTTCCGCCAGTTCAAACGCGGCTTTCGCGGCCAAGAACCGGGTGCGCGCTGTACTGCCTGAACCCGCTGCCTCATCACGGCGCATAATTTCTTTTAACCAATAACGACGTTGTTCTGGCTGGCCGCCTTTGCCATAGATAGCGGCCAGTTTTTGACGTGCTTCAGTCGCCCTCTCCAGAGGCTCAGGAAACAGGCCGATATAACGCTTGAAAGCAGTCACTATCATGTCCTGGCTACCCGATTTTTCGTAAATCTCAGCCGCCTGCCAGATTGCTTCACGCTTATCATCGGGGTTACTTAGCATTGCCGCAAACAACTCAAGTTCTTTGGCGGCTTTTAAAGGCTGTTTAAGCTCCGTATAAGCTTTAATTAAATTACCCGACACTTTTTTTGTTAGCGGGTTCTCAGGGTTTTGATGGCGAAAGTCAGTAAACTTGCTAATCGCCCCTTTCCAGTTTTTTGCTTCCAACAGGCTGACAGCAATGTCAAATTCTGCAGAAACAATAATCGCCGAGTCAGGAGACACTAGTTTGACTCTCGCAAACTGCGCAATAGCCCCCTGCAAATTTCCCTTGGACTTCATATATTCGCCTTGCTTGTACACGGCAGCCGCTAAACCGTCTTTCAAGGATTTACGATCAGCAATATTATCCTTACTTAACAAACTCAAAGCTACTTTGTAAGCTACCTCGGCGCGTGTGTAATCGCCTTTTTCAAACTCGGCGCGAGCAATAATTTTCCAGGCAGTACGTCGGATACTGGGTTTCGTTACACCGGAAATTTCCAGTATCTGTCGAGCCGCTACGGCAGCTTGCGCAAACTTTTTCAAGGCAAACATATCTTGAGCGGCCTTGGTTAACACTTCAGCTGAACGTTTATCATCGGGAAAAGTTTTACCAAACCGCAACGCACTACCAACGGCTAAACGGCTCCAGGTTTCCTTCTGTTTGCCTGTTGCGTGCTTTTCAGCCTCGGTAAATGCCAGTAATGCGGCATACCCTGCTTCGGCGTCCTTTCCAAAACGCAAATATTGGTAAGCTGTTTTTTCAAACTCCTTCGCCGCTCTTTCATAATTGCCTGATTCAAACAGCAGCTCCGCATACAAAAAGTTAAGCCGGTGCGACTTTTTGGTTTGCCTGAACCATTTCAAATGCTGTCGGTACGCCAAAAATGCAGTTTGATAGGCCACCATTGATTTGTGTTTTTGCGCTTCCGAGTGGGCATGTCGTACCACATCTTCAGAGTTTTTAAGCAATGCCTTTTTCAACTTGGCAAGTATCGTGTCTTCCTGTTCTTCGAATCGCGTCCAATATGGGCCGTTTACACGATATCGTCTTATATAGGCTTTCTTTTCATCCATTAATACGCTGGCAAATCCTGCTGCCGTGTAAGTGTTTATGGCTTTGAGGTCAAACTCAAAGGCTCGCTCATGCATAGGATAGGCTTTTGCTACGGCGTGATAGGCCGAAGCCGCATCGCGCACCCGGTTTTGTTTTAAATAGAATTTCGCCAGGTCTTCATACACGCGCAATTCATAATCCCGATGGCCATAGCCTTCAAAGAAGGACTTGATACCAGCAGTCCCGTTAAGTTCACTAAAACTTAAGGTAACGACTCGAAACACATCGTCCAACAATTCTCTATCGCCGCGTTTTAGTTTAATGTTGGCAAGTCCAACAGTCGGCTTCAGCTTTCGATCAACCAGATCAAAAAATACATTCAGTGAACCTTCAAATTTTTCCTGCTTGAACATGGACCAGCCACGTTGCGCCATGGCTTTTTCAAAATATCGGGAGGTTGGGCCTATGACGACCACCTGAGCATAAGCCGATTCCGCTACGTCGAAACGCCTCAACCCAAACAGCAGCTCGCCGCGGCGAAATTGCAATTCATCCAGGTTTTCGGCGCGTGAATTCAACACCAACAACCGATCCAGAGCAACCAGTGCTT
The DNA here is from genome assembly GCA_002401775.2 of Ectothiorhodospiraceae bacterium. GTDB lineage: Bacteria > Pseudomonadota > Gammaproteobacteria > SZUA-152 > SZUA-152 > SZUA-152. The sequence continues at coordinate 7,220 of NVUB02000106.1, read as the reverse complement.
TCTCCGGGTGTCCCGCTTGTTCATAGGCTTTTGAGAGCTGATACAAAAGACCAATACTATGAGGTGGTTTGCCTGCGGCCAATGTTAACGCATCTTCATACAGTTTTATGGCGCGGCGATAGGTAATGTCGCGCAATGTATCCAGATCAGCTCCAATACCTTCTTTACCCGAGCCAATGACTTCTAATTGTTTTTGAAACCGGTCTTCACTGCGTTCCATTTCCAAATCAGCCAAGCGCCGCATGGCTTCCACTTTTTGCGCATCGTCATTGGTGCCCGCCATAAACTCCCAATAGTTATCCATGGCTTTATCGCGGCCACCCATAATACTGGATTCTGTGTCGATCTTGATATCGAGCTCACCCAGATCATCCAGAGTGTCTTGCTTTGGTGTACCAGAACAACCAGAAAGTACCGCTGCCACTATCAATATTGGAGACCACAAACGACGCTGCATTAACGATCACCCCAACGTTTAGCCGCATAATCATATATCTGTGCCATGGAAAAACGTGCCTCGCCAGCATAACCAACCAACCGTTGTTTACGGCTGTCTAAAACTTCCAAAGCCAACACTTTTAAATGAGATTGCAGATCCTCAACCATACCAATAACTTTACCCTGTAATGAAGCGACTTTTTTCATGAGTTTTTGACGATGCTGAGGAGCCAGGCCTTGGTTTTCGTCAATTTCAGATGACCATTCTTCAAGCTTCCCCATCGACAAGCGTAATCGGGCATAATTTTTCAGGGTCTCCTGAAACTCATGGGTTGCAAACAACTGCCATAGATATCGTCCGCCCGGCGAATTAGGTAACTCCCCCAGTGTCCAGCGTTCCGATTCTGCCTGATTCCCCACCACTCGCGCCAACTGGTCCACCAAAATCCCGCTGTTCACCGCAGCTTCAGCTTCCCTTACATGCTCCATTTCTTTTTTGAATGAGGCCAATGCCTGTTGGTAATATGCCAGTGCCTGCTTGTACGCATCCAGCTTGCCAAAAGCAAAAGGAACCGCGAGCAAGCCATCTTGCACTGAGGGATCACTGGGGTTTTGTTTAACCAGTTTTAACCACGGTACTAAGGATTTTTTGTGCAGCTGCTTTGCGGAATAGGCGCGTCCCAACCCTAATAGGGCTTTGTTGGACATAGGCCCTTGCAAGCGGGTTTTCACAAAGTAAGTTTGTGCTTTTACCGGGTCATTGTTTTTAAGGTAGTGATAAGCCAGTGTCAGGTTTGCTTTATCACGCAATGCACGGCTTTCTTCAGTCTCAACAGCGTCCTCACCCAACTCAGTCAATAAGTCTATGCCTTCTTTTTCGGCCCCTTGACGGAAAAGTGAAACTCCGAGGTTAAATCGACCATAAGTCGCCCACACGGATTTTTCACTGAGTTGCTGAACTAAGGATTTTTGCCCTAATTGACGCAAATAAACCACAGCCTCTTTAAACTGTTGTTTTTGCATCAATAACATTGCCGTTAGCAGCAGACGTTCCTGTTGAGGCTGACTCGGCAAATCTGCGCTAATTCGGCCCAGTGTCGCCAATGCCTTGTCCGGTTGCTGGCGCTGATGCTGGACTTGAGCCAACCTCAGCCAGGCCAGCTCTCGCAGGTGTTGCGGCTGATCACTGTTCCCCACCGCCTCAAATATTTCAGCAGCCTTGTGGTGCGAGCCAAAGGCCAGATACATGCCACCCAGCACCAACTGCAGGTGCGCAGAACTTCCGGTTAATCGCCCCTGTAACTCATCGGCTTTTAATTGCGTCAGGGCATCAAAGGGGTCGCCCAACATCAAGTCAAACTGTGCGGCACGTATCAGGGGATGGTCAATCTGCTGCCAGGACACGGGTTCAGCCTGCAACGCACCTGATGCAAATGTCAGGTTCATCGCTAGCACTATCAGCCCGGTTGTGGTTTTGTGGCTCAATTTCTTTTCGAGTCGTCTCAGGAGGTGCATACTTATTTCCACTCCTTGATCGACAATTCCGGGAAAGCTTGATTTTTACCCGAGGTCACACGTAATTCGACCACTCTTCGACCCAGCCCGGTAATCGTCACCAACGCAGCCTCACGCTGAAAGTCAGGGTCTTTGGGCACACTCCCCATCAGCACTGCCGTTAATTGATGACGGCCATCCGGTATAGCGTCCCAAAACAAGCGATGACTGCCGCCGGAGGAAAGCGCATCCCGTTCCGAATCGGTATATTCGTGAAACGAAACAGGTTTACCATCTATTTGTAATTGAAAAGCGTCCAATTGAAAGAATGCCGACGGCTCGATGGACACCAAAACCATCAATTGGCTTTTTTCGGGTAATTCACGTGCTTCACTCAGGGCGGCCATTTCAGCACCCAGCGAAACCACTTCATCGAGAATATGCTCGACCTCGGCGTCCAATTGCTGGAAGCGTACCTCGGCAGTGTCCGGAGTCGCAGACGATGAGGCAGTAGTCTCTGCGCTAGCGGCTGCATGAGCAGAGCCAACAAGCCCGACGCCAAATCCCCCCAGCCCCATAAGCCCCAGACCTGCAAACCCAAGTCCGATAACCCGTAGCTTTGTAAACCGCTGCCTTATAAACCACAGACTTATAAACCATAGCTTTGTAAACCACGATGTTGTAGACCAAAGCAGCTTACCTGGCTGCCTCGTATTATTGTGTTCCATACAGCTCCACTCAGCTTTATATATGCCTCGAGCATACCGCAACATCACCAACAACCCAATACTGAGAACCAGATCGACCTAAATTCGCCATTGCCAACCCAATGCCATGCTTAAATTATGTGCAGCAGCAGCTATTTTTCACCCAAAAATGTCTCGTAAAATCAGGCTATTCATCCAAAATGTTGGAGATTCGTTGATTTTCTGGGAAAATCTAATAATGGGTAATCGAAACCGTCAATGTATAACGGTCGTTTAGTGTAAATAGATCCACGAATATTTTTCGTACAATGTGGGCCTGTGGTTTGCCAATACTGATACACTCATGCGGATGAGTAAGTAGCTGGGAGTTGATAACCCCGTAACTCATGGGCTTATAATTTCCGGTCATTGCCAGCCAGGTAAACGAGGCGAAATAAGTAATAGTCGTTCGAAAATGCGAAATAATATATCTGATCTATATTAGGTCACGATATTGAAGGTTCAGTGAATATCTATACTGACGATTAACGAGCAAACGTAAGGAACACTGTATCAATGTTTCAGGCAAACGAGCACAGCGGCCCCGCAATCTACTCTGCAAACCCAACGCCGCTGAGTGGGGCGTCTGCAAGGCCCAGCAAACCTGATTCTGGCACTGATGCTACGCCAAAAACGGCAACGCCTGCCTCGTTACGCAGACCATTCTTTAGCGCTTTTTCCGTCAAAACCATCACTTATGCCAGCGCTGCTGTGGTTATTATCCTCTTTCTGTCCATTACAGCCACCAACCTGATCCTGGCCAAAACGTATTATCAAAGTTCAGAAGACAATGGCCTTAGCCAACGCCTTACCGACAAAGCTCAGGTATTTGAAAACCAATTGGCCTTTTTTCAAGAAATCGTCAACCATGTTGCAACACAACCTACCACTCAGGATATTCTCACCAATAAAGATGAGATCAGCGCACAAACCTGGGCCCTGCAAATGCGGCGCTTCCTACCACAAGCGATGGGCGTCGCCCTGCTCACCAACGACGGTAGAATCATGGGAGAACCCGCAGACGCCCAGCCAGGGCCCCAAAGCCTGACTGACCTGGCCAGACTCAGTCAGGGAGAACTGGCCCATACCCCACCGGTTCATCGGCTCAGTGAAAAAACCAGCCATTTTGATCTGGTAGCCACCGTTTACGATGAAACCGACGCTCAGATCGGAATGGTATTTGTCAGCTTTGGCTTAAAAACCCTAGAATCTCTGTTACACAATAATACCCAGCACGGACAAAAACTGGTATTGCGAGATGGCAATAAAAATATAATCAGCCAGCATTCTCTACTTAGGAATAACGAAAGCCAGCGTAGCTCAACCGGTAAAATCACCAACACCCACTGGCAACTCAGCTTCACCGAAAATAATGGGCAAGCACTACCTAGTTTCTTAAACCTGACGTTATTCAACGTCTCTGCCTTGTTACTCACGATTGGCATTGTCACTTTTCTCGTTCGTTACGCCTTACACAGTTTGGGCACTGACTTCACGCAAATTAAAACACTGCTCAACAATTTAGCCGAAGGCGAGCCCCTTTCTGAGGAGTTTGCCACCCCGCAACTGCGTGAAACCGCAGAAATTCTGCCCGCAATTAGCCACATACAAAAAGATATCGAGAAAAAACAACAACTTTTAGAGCACAGACAACTTAACGATGAGCTCACAGGCTTGTCCAACCGTCGTCAATTCAACATCGAATTTGCCCGCGCCTATGATTTTGCCCGACGTGGCACACCGGTATGCGTCACACTGATCCATTTGCGAGATATCGCTCAACTGGAATCACAACAAAATAAACAAATCGTCAAACTGTTGGCCAAAACCTTAAAAGAACACACTCGCAAGGTAGACCGCATAGCCCGCCTCGCCCCGGATCAGTTCGCCATACTCATGTTCGGCATGTCTTCCGAAGGCACCACTCCTTGCCTGGAACGTATGCATAAATCTTTTCTCAGTTCACAAGCCCAGCATCCGGCCATTGCAGAAACGTGCATCCGCAGCCTCGCTTTCGGCTACACGATGATTCACCCATACCGAGACAATAATGCCGCCAGCGTGCTAAAACGTACCGAATCTGCATTGGCTATCGCGCAAGAGTCGGGGGAAACCTGTATTATCTCCGCATGATCTCCGTTCACGACCGTAAAGGGCTTTGCACCCTACTCACACTCGAAGTAAACACCCTGCAAGGGGCTGACCTGAGAGACCGTAACCTGGAAAATGCCAATTTAGTACAGTTTGACCTGAGGGACGTCGATTTCCGTGGCGCAAACCTCATTGGCGCAGACTTGCGCCTGTCCAACCTCAGCGGGGCCGACTTACGCGGTGCAGACATCTCCGCCGCCGATTTTGCAGGCGCCAATTTAGAAGGCGCAAAAACAGATGGGCCTCTCATTCCCATCATGTCCATCATTTAGGGTACCTCTTGTGAGTACTCTGATTACCGACACGCTCAAACCAACATGTTCTCCCAAACCAACCTACTGAGTCCTGTAGGTTACGTTGCGAAGGTACGTGACGATTATCCGCATTCGAGAATATCAGTGCTCGGTTCAGCCATTGCGTCATGGTGCTGCGCAACGTATCTACTAAAACCAGTCTCAGCCCTCAGCCTTTGTACGAAACTATTTTTTAAAGTGTAGGTTGGGGTTCGCCCTCGCCCTCGCTCATGCCAACCTACCGAATTTAAAAAACCGTCATACCGGACTTGATCCGGTATCCAGTGATTTTGATACCCGCTCAGAACCCCTGGATACCGGCTAAAAACATGCCGGGAAGACGGATGGTAATTTAGAACTCAGTCCTCAGTACTCAGTCCTCAGTACTCAGTCCTCAGCCCTCAGCCCTCAGCACTATGCACTCAGCACTCAGCACTATGCACTATGCACTATGCACTCAGCACTATGCCCTTAACCCCCAACCAGTCGTAACCAAAAACCCGAGGCTGGTGCTTGGTTAAATAAGTCATTCTGTCATTTGGCGTTGGAAATACTGTCGTTAGAGGTTATTGTCTTACGGAGCAATTGGCGCAGTGGTCTTTTACCTTTATGAAGAACAGGCTTATGAACGACAAACCTATTTCTGCAGTATCAATTCCTTTGCCTGCGGCGAAGACAATTTACCCAAAACCTTACGATGCCTCTGTGGACGGTAGAGAAAAACGTAAGCTGGGTGATCATTTTGGGCTGAGCAATTTTGGTATTAATCAAACCCGCCTCGCTCCGGGGGCTGTATCGGCGCTTTTCCATCATCATTCAAAACAGGATGAGTTTATTTATGTCCTCGAAGGTGCGGCTACGCTGCTGTACGGTGATGCGGAACATCTGATGAATCCGGGCGATTGCATGGGGTTCAAGGCCGGTAGCGGAGTCGCGAGTCAAGTGGTTAATCGGTCGTCAGAGCCAGTGGTTTACCTTGAGGCGGGCGACCGCACTGCGGGCGATGAGGTTGAATATCCCAATGATGACTTGAAGGCCTCCCAGCAAGCGGATGGGGCGTGGTTATTTACTCATAAAGACGGACGTTCGTACTGAACGTGCTCTAGCCATTCTTCCTGCGCGCGACTTCAGGTAAACTACCCGGCTCGATTTATCGGATTGAAGCATTTCTATGAGTTTATTGACCTGGATTATCGTTTTTAGCCTGTTGGGCGGCGTTCTCAGCGTTATTGCTGCGGCCAGTTTTTTGCTGTTTTCGGACAAAATGCGTGCGCGTCTGGTGCCGCATTTGGTGAGCTTTGCTATCGGCTCTTTGTTGGGTGCGGCGTTTCTAGGCCTATTGCCGCATGCGCTTTCATCTCCCGGTGTTGATGACTTTCATCCGCTATTTTTGACGGTATTGCTGGGTTTGCTGGGTTTTTTCCTGTTGGAAAAGTTGGTGCTATGGCGCCATTGCCATGCTGACCATTGCGAAGCGCACACGACGCATGATCACTCGGAAAACAAAGAAGCCGCCGGATTGATGATTTTGCTCGGCGATGGCATGCACAACTTTGTGGACGGTGTGCTGATTGCAGCGGCGTTTATGACGGACACACACCTTGGTATTGTTACGGCGCTGGCCATAGCGGCGCATGAGATTCCACAGGAAGTGGGTGATTTTGTGGTGCTGTTACACAGTGGGTTTAGCCGGGGCAAGGCGCTTTTATTTAACGTGCTGGCGAGTTTGACCACCATTGTTGGTGCGCTTTTGGCTTATTGGAGCCTGTCGGATATGCAGGATTTACTGCCTTACGTCTTGGCGGTAGCGGCCTCCAGCTTTATCTATATCGCTGTCGCCGATCTTATTCCGGGTTTGCATAAAAGGGCCGAGGCCAGCGAGACATTCCAGCAAGTGAGTTTGATAGCCGCCGGTGTTTTGTTGATTTATTTTACACATTCGACATTGCATTAAAATGAGTATCGAGGAGCGAGGAGCGAGGGGCTAGTGCTAAGTGCTAAGTGCTAAGTGCTAAGTGCTAAGTGCTAAGTGCTAAGTGCTAAGTGCTAAGTGCTAAGTGCTAAGGACTGGGGACTGAGGACTACGTGATGCTTTGGC
>NVUB02000105.1 GCA_002401775.2 Ectothiorhodospiraceae bacterium | reverse complement strand
CTGAGGCATTTTTCGTGCTGGCAAGGCGCGGTGAGGCGTAATAGTCATTCTATTGCAACGAATCGCAACGCCGCCAGCGCGGAAAAGGACCAGAATCACGCCACGAACGGTGATTGAGAACGGCCCCTAATGTGTAGGCATCTTGCCGGGTTGGCCAACTAATGACGGACGTCCAAAGGGAGTGACAACTTTCAGGAAAAACTCGCGGGCACGTTTTTTAAGTGCTTCTAGCAGAACGGTACCATCTTCTTGTTTTTTATAAGCATCTTCGATGAGGTTTTTATTCTCAAACGCAATTTTATAACCCTGGGCAGCCGCCACATGGAACCATAAATAGGCTTGTTCGATATCTTGCTGGACACCAATACCATTGGCATAGAAGAAACCAAGGTTTATTTGTGCTAAACCGTGGCCCTGTTCTGCCGCTTTGCGATACCAGACTACGGCATACTCCGGGTTTTGTTCAGCACCTTCGCCGTTGTCATACAGATAGCCTAAATAGTACTGCGCATCTGACACACCTTGATCAGCGGCGCGCCGAAACCAGGCATGGCTTTCCTTTAAGTTTTTTGCAGTGCCCTTACCGGTTCGGTACAACATCGCAAGATTATACTGTGCTTCAGCATTTCCCTGTGTGGCAAGAGGGGAGAACACACTAAAAGCTTTAACATAGTCTTTATCATCAACGGCAGTAATTCCCGCTTCAATCGCGGTTTCGCTCCCAGTTTCGCTCCCAGTTTCGTTATGGGAATGGGATTTGATACCCGCCGTACTCGCAGTTGCCGGCTCGTCAGCGATGACGAGCACTGGCAACAGCGCAAAAAGGACGATAAAAACAGTCACCAGGCTCAGCCTGACATTAATTACTTTAATCATTAACCGCATAAAAACAACGTGTTCCGTTAATTAAATTGCTTCCGTTTTCATCCACTTTTTCAGCTCGCGATTCGGAAGTGGAGGCTTCAAACCTCTTGGCGGGTTTGAACCAATCGCATCACAGCGGACACGCAGTGCTTTTCGGTAAGCACCTTCATAGCCATATTTTCTCACTGAAAAAGAAACGTTACGTTGCCGTCCTTTTTCCATAAACCGGGCACTCCAGTGTACACGTAAGCTACCGGCTTTATTAGTGACGGAAAGCGTGACTCCGACCATGCCACTGGTGCTACGCCGATCAACACTGTGTTCACCGGTTTTGCGTAAATGCACGGGGACAATCTTGTTTTTCTTCACAACCTTGTCGCGATGTTCCTGAGCTCTGAGTTTTGCTTTCGGTTTACTGCCATGAACACCATCAGAAAACAGTTTTGATTCGACAGGCTTAGAATCTTTGTAAACACGCACCCACCAACCGTGCGTATTACCGTGGTCCATGCGAGTTATATAGGTCAAGCCCAAACCACGAGACTTTGCTGCCGTTTTGCTCGTCGCCTTGCTCGTCACTTTAACCGTCGCTTTCTTAACCGTCTTCTTCTTAACGGGCGTCTTCTTCGCTGAAACTTTCGACGTCGTTGCAGCTTTTGCCTTAATTGTCGCCTTTGTTTTAACGGCGGACTTTTTAGAACTCGATTTTTTCGAACTGGATAGTGCTTTTTTGATAGATTTCTTTACGGTAGCCAAAATCTGACTCCTTTAATTAAACATAAAATAAGTATGGGTTTCTACTTAACACCAAGGCAAGCATTAAGGTATAACGGCGCTTATGTCTCTTTCGATCCATTCGCCGAATCACTTTTTTTTACTGTCCTTCGCCTCTTCACGCTTCCAAAAATCATCGCTCACACGACAATCCAACAACGCCATCGCCGATACTGCCACGATAGATATAATAATGAGGTAATGCGTATAAACCAGATCACCTACATTGAAAAAGATATAACCTGAGCATGCTGCTAGCACCGAGTATATGCCCAGTCGCATTGGCACAATATAGGCCTTAGGTAATGCGCTACCTTTTTGCTTCTTTTCTGACACAGCTAACCTCTTTCCGCCAAAAACCGTTGTGCGTCTGCCAACTCGTTTTGACACGTCATGAAAAGTAAAAAGCTGTGTTTGTGAATATAGGACATAAGCAACAAGGTGCAAGTAAATTAACGATCTTTTTGTAGTTGGCTGTCGTTAATTGTAGTTGGCTGTCGTTAATTGTAGTTTGTACTCGCGCATTATCGGTGGTTTTTGTTAATAAATGGCTTTAATTAATCGCCGTCTATTTAGCGGGAAGTTAGCAGAAACAAATTGGAATTAGTGGGTTTTCGCTAACTTTCGTTATTCATCTGAGATATTTCACCGGTTTCAGTAACTCCACTTAGTTTTATACCTATTATTCATTACAACCACCGTCAAAAACGCCGTAACAGATTTTAGTAACGTTGAGATCAGCCCTGACCAGGACATTCTGCCTCATGCAATCACGTATCATACCACAAACCGCATTTTCACTCATAGAATCTATAAATACATCAACCTAAGGACTTTTACCCGCATGAGTGGCCCATCAAACTTGTGAGCGGTTTCACACCAAAAGTGTGGCGGCATTCACAGCAGCATGACGATATCCTGACTAGAATTCCCTATATCAGAAGCATATTCAGATCAGGTGATTAATTCTTATCAGGCTTAAAAAATATGACGAGCAAACGAAACATCATTGATTTTGACCCCTCTCGGCGCCCTAACGCGCCTAATCAGGCGATTGCACTACCACAGCTAGTGGTTTCTGCTCAACGCACAGCCAAGCATCACTTACGCCAATTATTACCCGATTTTTTTGCCCGCATTGATGACAGCCTTTTTGACCTTGCTGACAAAGCAGAAAGCAATCAACAACAAACCTTGTATTTTGATGCCATGCGGGAAATCCGTTTACAGAATGACGTAATGCAAAAAACGTATTTTGAAGCGCTCTCACAAGGATTTGAACGCTCACTCACCCAAGATATTAATTCACAACGACGTTCTATTTCTCTGGATCAAATTGGATTAGTGGAAGATGAGCAACTCGAAGAGTCATTAGCCATTACTAACATGGTCAGTAACGCTGAAACTCGTGCCAAAGAAGCATTATTCGGAATAACGACGCGGCTTAATTTCCTAATTGAAGATATAGAAATTACTAAAGACAACAATCCACTGCGGCCAGAAGTCCTTTTTAACGCTTTTGTCCCGTCGGTTAAAAAAATGGATGCCGACATCAAAATACGGCTAGTGATATACAAGCTGTTTGATAAATTTGTCGCACAAAAAATTGGCCCTATCTATGACACCATCAACGCAGATCTTATTGCGGCGGGTGTGTTACCGCGCATAAAAAGCACCATTCGAAAATCTGAAGACAACACGGTAGGGTATGGTGCGAGCGCCACAGAAGAAGACCGTTCAATAACAGCACCCACTGAAAATACTTCCCCATACACTGGAGGTTCTGATGCAGAACTTTCCGCTGCGCTTCAACCAGAAAACATGTTTAGCGCCTTGCAACAGTTATTATCATTAACGCGCGCAACACCCGTCGCAGGAGCAACAGGAGCAATAGCAGGCAATCTTCCTGACACAGGACTAAATGCTGCGCTGTCGGGCGGATCGTCTAGCGGTAACATCCCGCAATCGGGTGCGATGCCATCAGGAGCCATTACGGGAAACCAAGCTACCCACAATACTGGCGCTACCTCGGACAATACCGTTGTGGGCGAGGCAAACATTAGTTACGCCCCCCAACAAGTGTTAGTGGCGCTAACCCAATTGCAAGGCAACGGTACGGCGTTAATGCAGCAATCCCAGCACCAAGAACAGCCCAGTGCACATCTTATCAAAACCACACTGCTACAAACCATGGGCGGCAACGTAGAGGGATCAACCGATCACCACGCTACGGGAAGTGAACGCAAGCAAATTGGCCAGGCCGATACCGATGCGATTGACATCGTCAGTATGTTATTTGATTTTATTCTGGACGACCCGAGCCTTCAAGATAACCTCAAAACCCAGATTGCTCGCTTACAAATCCCATTACTTAAAGTCGCCATTCTCGATAAAGAGTTTTTTACCAAAAAAACACACCCGGCTCGCCAATTACTCAACGAATTGGCATACGCCAGCAGCGGTCTGGAAGCAATGGACCCGGAAGAAGATGCGGTGTTCCAGATGGTTAGCTATGTGGTGGACTCCATTCTTGCCGAATTTGAAGAAAACACCGATATTTTTTCAACATTGCATGAAGAATTTGTTGATTTCATCGAAAAAGAACGTGAATCTAATAAGCTAGCCGGTGAAATGCTGGACAGCGCCAAAGATATGGTCGCCTCGGAAATTCAACGACGTGTGACCGACAATCGCGTCCCTCCTCTGGTTAGCATCATTCTTATCGAAGCTTGGAAAGACGTATTAATCCACCTCTACTTGCGCGATGGTAACGATAGCACCGCATGGAACACTGCCTTACAGGTGGCGGACGATTTAATCTGGAGTGTCCAACCTAAACTGGTCGTCAGCGAACGCCAGCGACTCATCAAAATTATTCCGAGGGTGCTCAATGGTCTGCGTGACGGTCTTACGCTCATTCAATTTGACCCAGAAGCGACAGAGCAAATATTTTCCGGTTTAGAAGCCTTGCACTTATCCAGTCTCCGTGGCCAGTTGGCACCTGAGCCAGCACCCATTACCAATACCACCAATCATTCTACAATCGACGCTACAACGTTAATTGATGATGACTTTGGCATCGATATGTCTGCGATGCCTGAAGCAACAACTGAAGCGACGGCTGAAACAGGAACACCATCATCTGACAATGATGCGTTTATGGAGGAAATTATTCTTGCCTCTACCCAATCTCTGCCTTGGGAAAATGAAGCACTCAATGCCAGCCAGTACGCAGAAGACATTCGAGATATGGCACTGGGCACCTGGGTGGAGTTTATTGACCAGGAAACCCAACATCCCAGCCGAGGAAAGCTCGCCTGGAAATGCGATTTTACCGGTGAATATACCTTTGTAGATCGTACTTATCAGGTTGTCGCCGACCTTTCCAATCGCAAGCTCATTGAAAAATTTGAGTTGGGGCAAGCCCATTTCGTTGATGATGTACCGCTGTTCGATCGCGCTCTGGATTCTGTCATTGGCGGGATTAAACGCGCCCTTGACAACAACTCAGAAGCTCCGGCAACCCACTAAGAGCGCTTGCCAAACACGCTGCTCAGATATCGCCTACGGTCTCTGCATTACCAAACCAGGAAAGTTTTTTCTGTAATGTCACCACTTTACCAACAATAATCAACGTCGGTGGTTTGATGGTATTATTATCAATCAGTTCAGGCATGCTACCTAAAGTCCCCACCAGCACCTTTTGATCCCGCGTTGTGGCTTTTTGCACCAGTGCCATGGGTGTGTCGGCGGCAAGACCATTTTCCACCAGCTTGGCGCACAGGGTCTTAACCCCTAACAGCCCCATATACACTACCAGGGTCTGATTTGGTTGTGCCAGTGCCTTCCAGTTAAGGTTCATCGTGCCGTCTTTAAGATGCCCAGTAACAAACGTCACGGACTGCGCATAGTCACGATGTGTCAGTGGGATGCCCGCGTATGAGGCGGCACCCGATGCAGCGGTAATACCGGGGACAATTTGAAAGCGCACGCCTTCTTGCATTAAGGTTTCGATCTCTTCGCCACCACGTCCGAAAATAAACGGGTCTCCGCCTTTCAGTCGCAATACACGTTTGCCTTTTTTGGCAACACGCGCCAGCAGCATATTGATATCATCTTGCGGTAGTGTGTGTTTATCGCGTTCTTTACCCACATAAATCAGATCCGCATCGCGCCGCGCCATGTCCAGTATTTCTGACGAGACCAGGCGGTCATAAACAATCACATCAGCTTGTTGCAGCAAACGCAGGGCCCGGAAGGTCAATAAATCAGGGTCACCCGGTCCAGCACCCACCAGGTAAACTTCTCCCCGGTCTTCCTCCACCTGAGCAGCATCGACAGCAGTGTGCATGGCTTCGCGCGCCGCTTCTTCTTTACCGGAAAAAATCAGTTCGGCAATGGATCCCTGAGCGACGTCTTCCCAAAACCGGCGCCGTTTACTTTCATCGCCCAGTTTGCTTTTAACCTTGTCCCGAAATTCATTCATCAATGAAGCCAGTTGACCATAAGCCGCTGGAATCATCGTTTCCAGACGTGCGCGCAACAGACGCGCCAACACCGGTGATGCACCGCCCGTGGACACGGCTACCTGCACCGGTGAGCGGTCAATGATGGACGGTACAATAAAGCTGCACAGTTCAGGCTGATCAACGACGTTTACGGGTATGCATTTGGCATGCGCTAATTCAGAAACCCGTTTATTAACGGCTTGATCATCGGTCCCCGCAACAATCAACACACAGGCATCCAGGTCGGCATCTTCGAACGGACGTGCCTCGTGACTAATTTCACCGTTAGTGACACGGTTTTTAAGGCTTTCACACAACTCAGGCGAAACCACTTTCACTTCTGCACCGGCACGAAATAGCAATGACACTTTTCGCGCCGCTACATCACCACCCCCCACGACCAAACAATGTTTACCGTTAAGATCAAAAAACACCGGAAAATATTGCATGTGAACCCTTTTTCTTATTTCAAAATAGCGTGGGTGTTTATTACCGACGCGAAAATTCGGAAGACATCTACTGTGTTTACACCTGTAAATGCGCCGTTAATCAGTGGTTTTAATAAGCGCTCTGGGAATAAACGCAGAGTACGCAAAGGCGCAGAGACGCAGAGAAAAAATCTTTCTTTGCGTCACCATGACCTCAGCTGAAAATACAAAAACGTGTATTTTCAGCCTTAGAGCAAAAAAACAATACCGTTAACTTAAACATCGAACCGCAAATAAATTGTTTTTCTCTGCGTCTCAGCGCCTCTGCGACCTCTGCGTCAATTACACAAAGTTTGCATAATCCACAAGGCATCAGTTGCCTACAGGGTCTATTTGACCTCGACAACCCGATACGGCCGACAAATCACACCGCAGAAATAGTTTCCAGCCCACCCATATAAGGCTGTAATACCTCGGGTATGCTAATACTGCCGTCGGCGTTTTGGTAGTTTTCCATTACCGCCACCAAGGTACGGCCCACGGCCAGGCCCGAGCCATTCACGGTATGGACTAGGGCTGGTTTGCCACCATCAGCACCTCGATAACGCGCCAACATGCGGCGCGCCTGGAAATCTTCAAAATTCGAACACGAAGAAATTTCTCGGTAGGTGTCTTGCGCGGGCAACCAGACTTCAAGATCATAAGTCTTGGCACTGGAGAAACCTATATCACCAGAGCATAGGTTCATTAAACGATAAGGTAAATTGAGAGCCTGCAGGATCTTTTCGGCGTGTCCTGTCAGCTCTTCGAGAGCGGCATACGAATCTTCAGGTCTCACTACCTGCACCATTTCCACTTTTTCAAACTGATGCTGACGAATCAGGCCGCGTGTGTCTTTTCCATACGCGCCCGCTTCACTACGAAAACAAGGCGTGTGCGCCACATATTTTCTCGGCATGAGGCTGTCGTCAATAATCACATTTCGAACGATATTAGTCAGCGGTACTTCAGCCGTGGGAATTAAATAGTAGCCATCACCCATTTGAAACAGGTCTTCTTCAAATTTGGGCAGCTGTCCCGTGCCACGCAGACTGTCGGCGTTCACCAAATAAGGCACGTACGTTTCTGTATAGCCATTTTCATCTATGTGCGTGTTTAACATGAACTGAGTCAACGCACGATGCAGGCGTGCTAAAGGGCCACTGAGCAGACTGAAACGACTACCGGCTATTTTTGCGGCGGTTTCAAAATCCATACCATCGACTAGCCCACCCAAATCAACGTGATCCTTTACCTCAAAATCAAAGTTCCGGGGTTCGCCCCAACGACGCACTTCTTCATTGTCATTTTCATCAATTCCTAAAGGCACACTATCATGGGGAATGTTGGGCACCCCCATGAGAATATCCGTCAATTGCGTTTGCACATGACTCAATTCATTTTCTGCTTCAGTCAGTTTGTCGCCCAAGTCAGCAACCGCCGCTAATAATGGCGCAATATCATCACCATTAGCCTTAGCCTTGCCGATGGCCTTGGAACTGTTGTTGCGCAGACTCTGCAAATCCTGCGTTCGCACTTGTAAGTCTTTGCGCTGGTTTTCCAGGTTTGTAAGTTGCGTGACGTCCAACGTAAATCCACGACGGGTAAGTTTTTCGGCGACAGCGTCAAGGTCACTGCGTATTAGCTTAGGATCTAACATGTATTAGTTGTCTCTCTTGAATATGTCTAAATGTTTTATTAAATACTTAATATACTACTGGCATACATTAAAAGGATGCCCTGTGTACAGAGGATGCCGTAAAATATGTCTTGTACACTCAACAGCCTAGCCATGCGGCTGTTGCTTCTGCATGCAGGACACCCTTTTCTACTGATTCAGTAATAACAATTTATTGGTAATCATTCATGGCTACAACGTTTTAGTCACTGTCAGGCGCCATGTCGACCGTTAGGTTAACTGGCCAGCTGACAATGTGCCCCGTCCCTGCCAGCGGATAAAGAGATTCAATCATCAATGCTGCTTTTGCAGGTTCATCAAAAAACTCGATGACTACCGGCAAGTTCAACGACATATCCAGCAATGAAGACGAATGTATCTTTCCCGATTGGCCAAAACCGGCAATACCCCGAAACACCGTTATTCCACGCACCTTACCTTCCTCACTAAGGTGTTTTAATAACGCCCCCAAATGAGCATCAGCTTCAGTGAGATAAACACGCACCATGGTAGCTTCAACCTGATTCACATCGACGCTAGTCACACCGACCTCCCTGCCAACACGCCCATCCAGGTGGCCAGCAAACACAAGACAACGCTCAGTAATACGTTCAACAACGCTTTAACAACTTCGCCCTCTTCCACGAGGTTTACCGTTTCCAGGGAGAAGGTAGAAAAAGTGGTAAACGCACCCAACAAGCCAATTAACAGAGCCGCTCGCCATTGCGGCCCCAGGGACAATTTATCAACTAGCATCACGTAAAGGAACCCCATTAACAGCGAGCCCAACACATTGACGACCAAAGTACCGTAGGGAAAACTGCGGCCCAACACTGAATAAATGCCGTTAGATACCCAGAATCGAAGTAATGCGCCAAACGCACCGCCCGCGGCTATCGCCAATACTTGCATTGTTTGTTCGATTCCTTATCGCGGTTACGTCACAGTCTAGGACGCACTGGTACGAACGGGTACGCACTTTTACGAAAAAAAAGTAACGCTATATTATTGGGTCTTTTGAGGATCATTGCCCAACTGCCGCAAATAATTCAAACGTTCGGCTATTTTGATTTCCAAGCCTCGTTCTACGGGGCGATAGTATACCCGCTCGCCCATATCCTCCGGGAAGTATTTCTCGCCCGCCGCAACCCCGTCGGCTTCGTTGTGGGCATAACGATAATCTTTGCCATAATCCAGTTCTTTCATCAATGTGGTAGGGGCATTACGCAAATGCAGGGGGACGTCCTGAGAACCCTCGCTACGCGCATCCGCCATGGCGGCATTAAAGGCCGAGTACACGGCGTTACTTTTAGGCGCGCAGGCCAGATACACCACCGCCTGTGCAACCGCCAATTCGCCCTCAGGACTGCCCAGTCGTTCCAGCACGTCCCAGGCATTCAGTGCCAATTGCAGGCCGCGAGGGTCGGCATTGCCGATATCTTCTGAGGCCATGCGCACCACACGCCGAGCGACGTACAAGGGGTCACAACCACCATCCAACATACGGGTCATCCAGTACAGTGCGGCATCCGGGTTAGAGCCACGTACCGATTTGTGCATCGCGGAGATCTGGTCGTAAAAGGCCTCGCCACCTTTATCGAAGCGGCGCAAACCACCGGCTAACACCTCGTTAAGCAGTGTCTCGGATATAGTCTCCAGACCCTCTTCATCCGCTTCCGTCAGATCCGCTGCAATTTCCAGCAAATTCAAAGCCCGACGCGCATCACCATCGGCAGCGTGTGCAAACAGGTCACGTTGAGCAGCATCGACTTGCAAATTGCGCCCGCCCAGGCCTCGTTCAGTGTCGGCCAAAGCTTGATCAACCACACGACGAATATCCGCCACGCCCAACGATTTAAGTACATACACCCGGGCCCGTGACAAAAGTGCGTTATTTAGCTCAAACGAAGGGTTTTCAGTGGTCGCGCCGATGAATGTCACGGTGCCATCTTCCACAAAGGGAAGAAAAGCATCTTGCTGGGATTTATTGAAACGATGCACCTCGTCCACAAACAAGACCGTGGCTCGCCCTCGCCCTTGCTCATTACGCAACCGCTTCGCAGTCGCGATAGCCGCACGAATATCCTTCACCCCGGAAAGCACTGCCGACAGACTAATAAATTGCGCCGCTGCCCGCCCTGCAATCATCCGCGCTAATGTGGTTTTACCGGTACCGGGTGGCCCCCAAAAAATCATGGAATGCAGCTTGTCAGATTCAATAGCCAGTCGTAACGGCTTCCCTTCCGACAGCAGGTGTGCCTGCCCGCAATACTCTGACAACTCACGTGGCCGCATTCGGTCAGCCAAAGGTTGGTTGAGTGAAGGATCAACAACGTCCGTGGACGCAAAAAGATCAGTAGAATTTTGCATACAAGCATACAGCCGTAAGGTGGGCACATTTTATATGCCTATTCGTTAACCCCAGTGTTAACCGGAACATTCCGCGTGGGCACCAAAAATGTGCCCACCCTACCCCGCTATTTTCTGACACAATATTCCCTTTCACCTTTCTTCTCTTTTCGCCTATTACCTTAATTCCCGGCCCACCACATCCACGCCTTCGGGCGGAACAAACTGAAAACTGTCATTAGGTAAGGTCAAACCAATTTCAACATCGGAGAAAACCAGTCGTGTTATTTGATCAAAGCCATCGACGAGTTCCATGCCTAACAGGTGTTTAGGTCCAAATCCAAGGCGGATTTCCTTGAAGCCGGAGTCAGCTTGCTTGGGCACCAGTAGCATCCACAGCAACTTATCATCACGGCCGAGCAATGGGCTAATCTCAAATCGCTCAGAGACGTTCCCGCCATTACTTAACAGCAAGGCGGGCGTATCGCCCAACGCAGCATCCAACGGTTTAACGATAACTTGCTCAAGATCCACGTCGTAAATCCACAATTGCCGCCCATCGGCAATAATAAGTTGCGGGTATGGAAGCTTATAATCCCAACGGAACTTACCGGGCCGCTGCAATAATAAAGTCCCGCGTGATTCATCCGGTTGCGCAAAAGCAGCCCCTTCCACCGTTTGTACAAATTCCGCACGCATACCGCCTTTTTGCGCAAAAAAGGCGGTTAACCGATCCATGCCCTCAGCCGCCAATACCGGCGATCCCGCCAGAAAAAAGGCAAAAAATGCAAAGCCATGCACCAACTTCGCCCCAAATATACTGTTATTTTGCCCTGCCACCCTAAATATCCTCAATCAAATACTCCACCATCAACTTCGCCAACGAATACACCAACGGTACATAATACTCGCTTACAGCGCTCGACGGTATTCTAGGGCTTAGTAACTGACATTGATCGTACAAGGTCAGGTTACGCCGTTACCTGACAATATGCCGCGAGGCATCACCTTGGTGTGGAACTCCCCCGCGTAATGCCAACTATGGTGGGTTGACAGCGGCCGTGGATCACAGAATCTAATTAACCGTAAAATGTCACGTAGCTGCGCAACATGACCTACAGAATTCAAGTGCTGAGGGCTAATGTGCTAAGTGCTCAGTGTTCAGTCGGTTTTTAGTAGGTCAGGTTGCGTAGCTACCTGACGCGGTAGCTATAAATTGAACCCGAAGTACTACGTGCTGAGGACTGGGGGCTGAGTGAAAAACCTTTTCTTTCTCTGCATCCTTTGCGTCTTTGCGGCCGTTGCGTTTACAACACGACATCATATTCAAACCCCAAATAGGCTCTGGCGACGTGACGGCGCATGCCAAAGATCACATCAAAGTAACGTCTTTGTCCTCACAAATTTGTAATAAAAAATAATTGAGCGTCTGCTCTTCGAGAGGATCAAATTTCTCTTCATGCATTTCATAGTTTTCGATGCGGTCCAATCGAAATTGTCTGAAATCCTGCCGGTTTTCGCACCAGGCCACCATAGTCCAGACTTTTCCCCAAAAAAATAACCCTAAAGGCCAGATAACCCGTTGGGAGCGTTCGCCATCGGCGCGCTGATAGTGCAGGGTCATTTTTTTATGTTGTTTTATGGCCTGACGTATACCGGGCATTATTTCGGCAACATCACTGAATATATGGAAGGCGGGTACGAGAATTTCCTGACATTGCAACGATTGTTTTAAGTTTTCCGGCAATATGCATTCGATTTTTTCAATGACGCGCGTTGCCTCTGCGGCCATTTGCCGATCACTCCAAGCCTGCACCATTCGAGCACCCAGCAGTAAAGACTCAAGTTCATTTTCATTGAAAGTAATGGGCGGAAGACTATACGTCGGGTCAATAGAATAACCGACGCCCGTCTCGGAAATAATAGGAACTGAGGAAAGCGACAGATCCTGCATATCCCGATAAATCGTTCGGGTAGACACTTCCAGCCGTTCTGCGATGGTTTGAGCGGTAATGTTTTTATGCGTTCTGAGTAATTGAACGATTTGAAAGAGTCGGTCTCCGCGTCGCATAACTTACCTTTAAAAAAAGCAGGCACCCCGTTCGGATAGGTTCCTGCGGATATCAATATCAATCGTCGGTCAGTTTCAGTCATTCACTAACGACAGGGTTTGAGGTTTATATTAATTCCGTGTTGTAAACGCAAAGCCTGCAAAGACGCAAAAGATGCTGAAAAACCCATGCAGGTTTTTCCACTTAGCACTTAGCACTTAGCACTTAGCACTTAGCACTTAACACTTAACACTTAACACTTAACATCGGACCTACATTTTACCCTCCGCAGATGGAGGAATTAATCACTTGAACCTGGACACCTAGATTCAGGTTCAAGTGATTGTAGAAAGTAAAACTAAGCCGTCATGGAATGCAGGGCAATTTTATTGCCTTCACTATCGCTGATGTGCGCAATATAGCCCTCTTCACCAATATGGGTTTTAGGAAAGAGTATTTCTGCGCCATGATCCTGCGCCCGTTTTATCGCGACGTCCATCATACCTTCTACATTCAAATACACCAGACAGCCCTGTTGGCTGGGCTGCTGAAAATCGGCCTTGATCAACGCACCCGCAATGGCCTTTTCATCAGAAGGAAAAATCGCAAAATCAACATCATTCATTTTTTCCCGCTTTAACTGCACATCCAGCATGGTTTCATAAAAATCGATGGCCCGTTCATAGTTGGTGACCGGAATTTCAAACCAGTTAATGGCATTTTTTAAGTTCATTATCATATCCCTTATTGTTATCGTTATCACAGCAGCATGCGGTGCTGCATGTATTGCTGCAAATAGTTCAGTAGAGCCCGCAGTGTACTGCCGGGCTACTGACAGCGTGATGTCAGTAGGGGTATGAAAATTTAAATATCAATATTGGTTGAGTGATATAATGCGCCGAACCTAATGAGACTACAGAAATGACCTTAAGCGTCAGCGACTTTTTTTAAGTTTCAGTAAAAGGCTAAACCGTAATTCCTTCCGGCAACGAATCGAACACTTCTTCGCCAGCCAGCCAACGCGCCTTGTGGCCATCATCTTTTAACACTTGCAATACGGCTTGCCCCAACTCAGCAGGGTTCATTGACACCTTGCGGGTTTTATAAAGTTTAATGGTGTCAATCGCAAGAGCATCTTCGTGGTATTGCAATGTGGAATCCGTTTGCGCTCCACCAGGAATTTCACACGCCTTTTTGCTTTTTGATAAATGAGCACGGCACTTGTGTGGACGTACTTCGTAGATACTACAAGCTCCGCCATCGCCCAAAAAGGGACAACGCGTCTGGTAATCACGATAGGAGCGTCCCTTGGCATAGGTTGCGTGTGTTTCCAGACGAGCAATATAGTTTTGAAGCACGGTGTCGTTCTGAGTTTGCAGATATTCGGTAATGCGATACACCTCGGGAGGCAATGCTTCCACACGCATACTGTGGCAGCACATATCACAGCCTTTGGCACAATCGAAGGTTACTGGCAGCATCTCTCGGCTACGCTGTGTTATCAGTTCATCCGTGCTCTGATGAAACACTTCAATGGCAAGTAACATGAATTCGCCATTCGCCTTGGGACTAAAGCGTGATTTGATTTTTTGCTTGCTCTTTTTAACAATACCGGCCGCTTTCACAGGATCAATCCATCGACGGCGGTGGGGGTGCGATCACTTCACGCGAGCCATTAGTTTGTACTGGCCCCACGACACCGGCGCGTTCCATGTCTTCAACCATTCGGGCTGCTCGGTTGTAACCAATACGTAGCCTTCTCTGTACACCTGAAATGGAAGCCTTGCGGGTTTCGGTGACGATACGCACGGCTTCATCGTAAAGTGCGTCGGTTTCGGCACCCTCTTCTTCCAGGCCGGGTAAACCTAAATCGGCTCCGGCGGGTGGACCTTCGAGAATTTCGTCGATGTATTGCGGAGTACCTCGGCTGCGCCAGTCGGCGACGATGCGGTGTACTTCTTCATCGGAAACAAACGCACCATGCACACGAGTAGGAATGGACGTACCTGGTGGGATATAGAGCATGTCACCATGCCCCAGCAATTGCTCGGCACCGCCCTGATCGAGGATGGTGCGCGAATCCACTTTTGCCGATACCTGAAAGGCAATACGGGTAGGAATATTGGCTTTAATCAACCCTGTTAGTACGTCTACTGAGGGTCGCTGAGTCGCCAAAATAAGATGTATACCGCAGGCACGGGCTTTTTGGGCGAGGCGCGCAATAAGTTCTTCAACTTTTTTTCCGACCGTCATCATCATGTCGGCCAGCTCGTCCACCACTACGACGATTTGCGGCATGGTTTCGAGGAATTTTTTGTCGCCCTCCATGATCGGCTGGAAGAAGGGGTCTTTGATGGGCTCATCCGCCTCAATGGCATCTTTAACCTTGCGATTAAATCCTGCTACGTTACGCACACCCTGGTTGGCCATGATCTTGTATCGACGCTCCATCTCGGCCACACACCAGCGTAGCGCATTGGCGGCATCTTTCATGTCGGTAACCACGGGGGACAATAAATGCGGGATACCTTCGTAGACCGACAACTCCAGCATTTTCGGGTCGATCATGATCATGCGCACTTCATCAGGCGTGGCGTTGTATAACATGCTCAACACCATGGCATTAAGACCCACGGACTTACCCGAGCCGGTGGTCCCCGCCACCAGCAAATGCGGCATTTTCGCCAGATCAACGACGACGGGGTGGCCTGCAATATCCACACCCAGCGCCATGGTCAGTGGCGAACTGGCCGTTTCGTACACCTGGGATTTAAGCACTTCAGAGAGACGCACCATTTCACGCGTTTCGTTGGGGAGTTCGATACCAATGGTAGATTTACCCGGAATCACTTCCACTACGCGTACACTAATGGCCGACAGAGAGCGCGCCAGGTCCTTGGCCAGGGTGGAGATTTTACTCACCTTGATTCCAGGGGCCAGTTCCAGTTCGTAACGAGTGACAACAGGGCCGGGGTGCACGGCAACCACCTGCACCTCAACTCCGAAATCCGCCAGTTTAAGCTCTACCTGACGAGACACCGCTTCCAATGCCGCGGGAGAAACATCACTCTTACGTTCTTCAGCCGGGTCGAGCAACGATAACGCAGGCAGCGCACCTTCTACGGGCGCATCAAACAATGCCACTTGGCGTTCTTTTTCTTCGCGGTGAGAAATCTGTGCTGGCGGTTGTACCAAGGGCTCAATACGCACAGGTATGCGCTTTTCGGTTTTCTGCTTACTGGTTGTCATTGCCGCTTCACGTTTGGCGCGGGCGCGACGGCCTTCCATTTCATCTCGCAAATTCAGGTAGCGTTCACGCAACCAGTTAATGCCGTTAAGCGTCGTCCGGCCGGTGGCATCCATCAGCCATAACCACGACAAACTGGTCAGTAGAGTGACCCCGGTAAGGAACAGGGCCAACAAAAACAAGGTGGCACCCAGCGGGTTGACGACACTCACCAATCCACCACCGACCACATCACCCAACACTCCGCCGGGGCCAACCGGTAACTGGGTAAAATCCGCAAAATGTAGTTTCGCCAGACCAGTACCCGCGCCTAAGGTAAAAAAGAAACCCAAAGTGCGCAGTGTACCGTGGCGAAAATCGACCGCGGTATCGACCTCTTTGCGCCCCGTGAAAAGCAACCAACCGAGATAACCCACACCCACAGGTACCAGATAAGCCAAATAACCAAACAAATACAGGAAAACATCCGCAAACCAGGCACCCAGCACACCGCCCGCATTGACAATAGCAGCCGTGGTTTCACTGTGTGACCAAGCGGGATCGCTGACATCGTATGAACCAAGGGAAGCCAGTAAGTACAACGCCGTGGTGCCGAAAATGATGAGCGCCCCTTCACGCAGGCCTCTAATCATATGCGCAGCCAGTGGCGTTTTTACCTTCTCTGAGCCCTTGTTTACGGGTGTTCGTGCTTTTGCTGTCGCCAAGTTCATTTTCCGTGTTTAACGTTTAAAGGGGTAATCAATAAAGATGAAATCAACAATACTTTTCAGTGGAAAATATTTCACTGGAAAGTATTGTTGTCGCCATCCTGTTAATTTTTAGTTTCGCTTTTTAGTTTCGCTTTTAGTTTCGCTTTTAGTTGACTACTTTCGTTCGCTACGTTCATTCGCCACTTTCATTTGCTACTCGGACAAAGTCCGAAATCTTGAATAACCCTGTTGATCTTAGTTAACAGACGAACGGGAGCATTTATGGGCGTTATATTACCTCTTTCAGGCAAAAGTTACCTCTTTCAGCGCCGAATGTACGATTTTTCCAGCGTCGACATTAACCCCTCGCACTAACTCCGCAGACTGCCGCCAGTCTGGCTGTGCCAACCGGGAGACATAGGGAGCCAGCGCCGCCGATAATGCCTGTGAAGCAGTACGAGGCACAGCACCGGGCATATTAGTGACGCCAAAGTGAATAACCCCATCCACGACGAACGTGGGGGCGGCATAATCCGTAGGACGAGTGGTTTCAATGCAGCCCCCCTGGTCGACGGAAATATCGATGATCACACTCCCATCGTGCATCCCGGCGACCGTATCGGCCGTCACTAATTGCACCGCCCGCTCACCAGTGACCAAGACGGCACCAATCAACAAATCGGCCTCTAGGGCTGCCGCACGAATGTCGTCGGCATAAGGATACAAGCCCGTTACGTTATTACCCAGTGCCCGCATTTTTGCTAATTTGTCCCGGTTGAGGTCAAACACCGTGACATCAGCGCCCATGGCAGCCGCCAGCAGCGCCGCATTCCCTCCTGCCACTCCAGCCCCCAGAATGACCACCTTGCCACGCTCAGAAGCAGGCACGCCGCCCAACAAAACACCCCGGCCGCCCTGTGACTGGTGCAGTAAATGTGTACCCACTTGCACCGCCACGCGGCCGGCAATATCACTCATGGGGGCTAGCAGTGGCAGCATACCGGCATCGGTCTCTACCGTTTCAAAGGCCACCGCCGTGACGCCGGTGTCTTGTAAGGCGCCCATTAATGCTTCATCAGCGGCCAGATGCAGGTAAGAAAACAACAATTGACCCTCTCGTAACATGGCCACTTCCACCGGCTGCGGCTCTTTGACCTTGACGATCATCTGCGCCTGCCCATAGACCGTTTCAGCATCATTGATTAACGTCACGCCCACTGCCTGATAAGCCGTATCCGGGTAACCACTCAACACACCGGCGCCCCGCTCCAACAGCAATTCATGTCCTTCTGCGACCAATTGCCCGGCAGCCCCAGGCGTCAGACCTACTCGTCCTTCCAATACTCGAATTTCTTTTGGTACACCTATTTTCATGTTGTTCCCTTCATGTTGATCCATCAGTCGAAGTCATTGGTTCGAGCCATAATCCGTAAAATGCGGTTGAGTATAACCAGAGAACCCTTCCCTCTCACAGTGACAGCAAGCTCCCCAGAGAATTCCTTTCAATCACACATGGCCTACTATCGTAACAACACTACAGTGAATCGCTTCTGGCGATATTACCCATTAGAGCCATTCCCAATGTTGCAGCATTTCGATCAACGCCAACCCTGCAAACACGAGCTGAAAAAATGGCGGTATCGGTAAGGGCCTATCGGCGAGTAAGCAATTTTCAGAAATTTCAGGTGATGGACTGTCAGTCAACAGTAGAAAGGGGGAAGACTGCACTTTCATCCTATTGTTAGCAGATCCTCAGGCCCATATTTGAGCCCTAATTAAGCCTGCTGTTTAGTCAGTGAATACCTTCAGCAATCCACACGTATCTTCAATCAGTAACAACTTTTTCCACCATTGATGCAACCCTGCATCAATGGTCTGCGTTACCAACCACAATAACCTTATAAAGTAAGGCGAAATATTTATTGATTTATTAGAAGACGAGCCGATATGCATAGCTGATAACTCGTTATCTATATCTCATTGGCATATGACATTTACGGCTCAAATCAATACTACGAGAAATTATTATGAAACAGCGTTTCAATGGCGTAACAAGCGGGTTAATCGGCCTGGCGCTTGCGCTTCAAGTCATACTCCCAGTCGATGATGCATCTGCCAAGGCTGCATCAGCACAAGATGTCCATGAAATTGCTGACATGTGCATGTATTCACAGCGAATTTTGAAAGATTATGCTCTTATCGGCATGAAGGTCACTTACCACGATCCCGCCACAGACCTGAAAGAAAATACGAAAAAAATCGACAAATATATCGCCAATTTGGAAAGTCATCACCTAAAAAAATCACTGGACGATGACATTCGCGAACTTGAAGCACTTTGGAAGGAAATTGAACCCAAATTGCTAGAAAAACCTTCCCAAAAACGCATGACAATGCTCCATAAAAAGGTGGAAAAGTTTTCGCATCGCTGCGAAGAAGTAGCAGAAGACCTCGCCGAAGATTCCCGCATCAAAGGCGAGCATAATGTAGTGTTGATTGCCAAACTGGGCATGGAATCACAGCGTCTTGCAGCACTTTACATGATGAAGGCCTGGGGTGTCGCTGATGATAACTATTATGAAAATGTCGAAGAAATTTTGCAGGAATACAAAAAAATATACCAGGAACTCATGAACGCAGATGACAAACTGGTATCCCCGGAAATAAAAGCCAAATTAAAGTCCGCCGAGAAGCATTTTCTTGTATTTGAATTCATGGCCGCCAGTAAATCCGGCCGTTTTGTCCCCACAATGGCTGAAAAAAGTGCCACTAAAATATTCATAAAAGTCCGCGAAATTTTAAAACTGGAAGAAAAACTGATTGAATAACAAGCACAAGATTTAATAAACGCACTCATCCTCCAAACTTTGTCGAGGCAACGGACACGTTGTCTCCTTTACCTGCATAATTCCTTTCCGTAGTATTACCCCACTTTACAGTGGCGGCGATGCAACCTGTGCTTGCCTCCTCCGAACCCAATTCATCTTTACTCAGGAGTTTTATAATGAGTGATGTTAAGCACTGCCAATTATTAATCCTCGGCTCTGGCCCTGCCGGATATTCTGCTGCCGTTTACGGCGCTCGCGCCAACCTCAACCCTGTGATCATCACCGGCATCGAGCAAGGTGGGCAATTGATGACCACTACGGACGTCGACAACTGGCCCGGTGACAACGAAGGTGTGCAAGGCCCAGAACTAATGGAGCGTATGCGCAAACACGCGGAACGTTTCAATACCGAGATAATCTTCGACCATATTCATACTGCTGAGCTGGGCCAACGTCCCTTCACATTGAAAGGCGATAGCGGCACTTACACCTGTGATGCTTTGATTATCGCCACGGGTGCCTCGGCCATGTATCTCGGCCTGGAATCAGAAGAGGCCTTTATGGGCCGGGGTGTTTCCGGCTGTGCCACTTGCGATGGTTTTTTCTACAAAGGTAAACCCGTGGCGGTCATCGGTGGTGGCAATACGGCGGTGGAAGAAGCCTTGTATCTGTCTAACATCGCCTCACACGTGACGGTTGTCCATCGTCGTGACAAATTCAGTTGCGAAAAAATCCTCACTGACCAGATCATGGAAAAAGCCAAAAATGGCAATATTGATATTCTGTGGAACCACACGCTGGATGAAGTACTGGGTAACGATATGGGTGTGACCGGTATGCGCATCAAAAGCGCCAAAGGTGATGCTACTCGAGACATCGACCTCGAGGGTGTCTTTATTGCCATTGGGCACAAGCCCAACACCAGCCTGTTCGATGGCCAGCTCGATATGGAATACGGATACCTGACAGTACAAAGTGGTTTAAAAGGGAATGCCACGGCTTGCAGTATAGAAGGGGTATTCGCGGCGGGTGATGTCGCAGACCACGTCTACCGTCAAGCCGTTACCTCTGCTGGCACTGGCTGTATGGCAGCCTTGGATGCCGAACGGTATTTAGACAATTTGAGTGAATAATCTGAGCCCGTAATATACGCGCGATCAATCACCACGTTCGCGGGCTAGTCAGTCTGCCCGCGAGCGATACATTGGTACACAAAGGCATGTACCAGAATTGACTGGGCCCGATCCTGCAACCGTAATTCAACGCCGTGGTGAAAATACCGCTGCCCCACCTTTTCGCCTCGTTCAGTACGAATATTACGCACGATGGCTAATAATGAAATTTCCTCAACAGCATCGGCCACATCAAAGCGAACACTCACGGCAATACGTTGCCCCTCCTTTGCCAATGGCTTTTGGGCGATCAATAAAGCACCGCTAGTACTCATGTCTTGCAAGGTGACGTCCTGTGCCGCCTGAGAAGTATCTATTTCCGAAGAATCCGTAAGACAAGCCAGCACCGAAGCCTTCATATTAAGATTCACCCGTAACGCCTTGCGCACCGTGACCGCTTGCACGTCGGCAGGGAAACTCAAATGCAGATGGGGATAGGGACGCGTGCTAACCACGATAACCTTGACCGAAAACCCGACAATGGCATTACCGGACATCAGCCGCACGACCACAGATTTCCCTTCACTTACCAGCAATGCATGGCCATCGACAACAGGCGTGCTCACCACCAGACTCCGACCAGACAGATAACCAATCACCTTCACGTAATGCCGTGTTTCGTCATCACCTTCAAATTGTAATTGCAGGTTGTCCCCAACCTCCAAGACTAATTCACTTGCTGCCATTGTTTCACCTGTTCCAGGAGCCTGTCCGAGTATGAAAAGCCTACTGTCGCCTAAGAGCACCTACTTTTGGTGCCTACGTCCTGTAGGCCATTAGAACGACCCAATACGCACTAAGTCAGAGCGCTACTTTTACTACATTTTTTAATTTCCATTCCTTAGTGTAAAATTTACCCATGCACAGTATTGTTATCGGCAGCTTATCTGAAGTTTCAAGTCAGGCATGGAATTCATTGCATGGGACACATATCCCTTTTTTACGCTATGAATTCCTCAGCGCACTGGAAAAACACCAGTGTGTTGGCCAGTCTTCTGGCTGGATTCCCCAGCACATTCTGATTTTTCAGGATAAAACACTGGTTGGCGCCATGCCCCAGTATTTAAAAACCAACTCCTACGGGGAACTGGTTTTTGACTGGGCATGGGCGGAAGCCTATCAGCGCAGCGGGCTAGACTATTACCCGAAATTAGTCGCCGCCATTCCCTACACGCCGGCCACTGGGCCGCGTTTGCTAATCGCCCCCAATGGCGATAAAAACAGGATTTCCTCGTATCTCATTCAAGCGGCGTTGGAATATGCCAAACAACATAAACTGTCATCTTTTCATTGCCTTTTCCCCCAACAGGAAGATTTAACACAGTTTTCTCAACAAGGGTTTATGACGCGACTCGGGTGTCAGTTTCACTGGAAAAACCTGCCAGGTGAGCAATATTATCGTGACTTTGATGATTACCTTGATCATTTCACCTCCAGCAAACGCAAAAAAATCCGCCGTGAACGACGTCAGGTCAGAGAAGCCGACATAGTCATACAGCGGTTACGCGCTGACGAATTGAGCGAGCCCCAGTGGCAAGCCGTCTACCGGCATTATTGCTCCACCTTTGATCGACTCAGCGGATACGCCACACTTTCATTAGGGTTTTTCCAGGAACTCAGCACCACCATGCCCGAGCAATTCATCGTTATGCTGGCAGAACACAACCAGCAAACCGTCGCCAGTGCTATTTGCTTTCGTGATGCCGACACGCTGTATGGGCGTCACTGGGGGTGTGATGCCCATTTCCATAATTTGCACTTTGAAGCTTGCTACTATCAGGGGCTGGAATATTGCATTGAACACAAGCTCAAACGCTTTGATCCAGGGGCTCAGGGCGAGCACAAAATCAGTCGTGGCTTTTTACCAACGCCCACCTGGTCAGCCCACTGGATCGCTGAGCCTACATTTCAACACGCCATTGGTGACTTTTTACAGCGAGAAACCCTCGGCATGCAGCAATATATCGAAGAATTGACGGATCATTCCCCCTTTAAACAAAAATAATCCGTCTTTTTTTGAAGCAAGCGCCCTGTACCTAATGGCGCTTAGTTAATAGTTAAGCCAAAATAACCACTCCATCCGTATTCGGCTTAACTAAATGCCATTCAGCCTGAGACTCATTTTCGTAGATCACGTTACGACGCTACGTGACAATACTCCTTGATCCAAGGACGATGTGCCCAGTCGAACCGTCTGATTGCTGCGTGACAATACTCCTTATTCCAAGAACGATGTACCCGGTCGAACCGTCTGATTTTCGTAGGTCAGGTTGCGCAGCTACCTGACAATATGCCGCAAGGCATCAACCTGGCACGGAATTTCCTCCCGCAACTCCAACCACTGTAGCGTTGAAAACGGCCATGTAGCACAGAAATGAATGAACCGTAAAATGTCACGTAGCAGCGCAACGTTTCTACAGGGATTCAGGCTCCAGCATTCCGTTACTCATCTGTCTTTGCGCCCTTTGCGTCTTTGCGGCCTCTGCGTTACAACACGGAGTTAATGTAAACCTCAAGCCTGTCGCTACGCAAACTGATCGTGCAAGGTCACGTTACGGCGCTACGTGACAATACTCCTTATCCAAGAACGATGTGCCCGGTCGAACCGTCTAAATTCCGTTCAGAACTGAGACTGGTTTTCGTAGGTCAGGTTGCGCAGCTACCTGACAATATGCCGCAAGGCATCAACCTGGCACGGAATTTCCTCCCGCAATTCCAACCACTGTCGCGTTGAAAACGGTCATGGAACATTGAAATTAATGAACCGTAAAATGTCACGTAGCGGCGCAACATGATCTACATAACAAATTTAATACGTCGAGGGCTGAGTGAGGAAAATCTAACCGACTCTTCCTCAGTGCCCTTTGCGTTTACAATGAGCGATACAAACCTCATCCCCCGCAGGATATTTACTGCTTTGCGAGAAAATATGGCAACGTTGAAGTCCCTCCAAGCTTCCTAAATCATCACAAAACCTATTCATAATACCGATAGACAGAGCGGCCTCTCTCGGCCATTTTATCGACCGGTAGAACCCGCAATGACAAATCAATCGGCAATACATCCGCAAAGCGCTACACTGTTCATTGCGGATCATGTTTATGACACTTATTGAGGTTTAAGGATGAAAATTAGCTGATGCGAGGTCTGGCCCCTTACTGGATATCTCCACGTGATACGACCTGTCACTTTCCCGATGTACGGCTCGCGTTAAAAGAGCCCGACGGCCTGCTTGCCATTGGCGGTGATCTCAGCCCAGCGCGTTTGCACGCCGCTTATCGCCTGGGCATTTTTCCCTGGTACAACGATGAGCAACCGATTCTATGGTGGGCACCTAATCCTCGTTCGGTGCTGTACCCCGATAAGCTCAACGTCTCACGCAGCCTGCGCAAAACCCTTCGCAAAAAGCTATTTACCGTGAGTTTTGATCAAGCTTTTGGTGACGTTGTTGAGGCTTGTAGTGGCCCACGCACACAGGATGCCGTTCCCGGCACCTGGATAACCGACGACATGAAACAGGCCTATCAACTGCTCCACGAGCAAGGATTGGCGCACTCTGTGGAATGCTGGTTTGAAGGAAAGCTGGTGGGTGGCCTGTATGGCGTTGCTGTCGGGCAAGTATTTTTTGGTGAGTCCATGTTTAGCCGACAAAGCGAAGCATCCAAAGTGGCATTAGTGACCCTGGTAGAACACCTTTCCCGGTGGGGATTTAACCTCATTGACTGCCAGGTACAATCTTCACACCTCGACAGTTTAGGGGCCGCTAATATCAGTCGGGAAACATTTACGTCCCTGCTCGATCGCTATTGCGGAAAACCTTGCCACCAGGGAACCTGGCAAGTGAAAAACCAGCCCACTGGCCAAAAGCCTTTATAGCACCAACCGATAGCACCACTTATTTTATGCGATTCAGTTATTAATCAGTTATTAATCAGTTATTAACATGTCACAAAAATCAACCAACACCGCAACGCCAAAACTCCCCTCAGATTTAACTTTTTTCGCTAGCGCCCCGCATACCTGCGGTTACATACCGGAACAGACGGCGACAACCGCCTTTGCCGATCCCAAAGCGGAAATGAATACCCGTACCTATAGCGCACTAGCCGAGCTTGGGTTTCGTCGCAGCGGAAGCCACGTGTACACCCCACACTGCCACCATTGTCAGGCCTGCGTGCCGACCAGGCTGCCTGTGGCCAATTTCCAGCCCAATCGCAAACAACGCCGCACCCACAACAATACCCGCATGAACGTAACAGCCACCATCACAACAGCCACCTTTCGGGATGAGCAGTTTGCGCTGTATCAACGCTACATTGCGGCGCGCCATACTGGCGGTGGGATGGATGACTCTGATCCGGAAAAATACATGGATTTTTTGACCAGTGATTGGTCACAAACAGAATTTGTGGAATTTCGGGTGGATAATCAGCTTATTGCCGTTGCAGTACAAGATATCCTGACCCGAGGCCTCTCCAGCGTTTATACCTATTTTGACCCCAACTTTACCGGCCTCAGCATTGGCCATTACGCCTTGCTGTGGCAAATTAACGAAGCCCGCCAGCGTAATTTGCCCTGGCTATTTCTCGGTTACTGGATCAGCCAATGTCAAAAAATGAATTACAAACAAGAATATAGGCCCATAGAACTTTTCCAGAATGGCAGTTGGCGTCGCTTCGAGCGGCACCAGGCCCTACCCACGTAGGTTTTTGCCCCTTCGTCAGCCGTTACCCCGCCTTGCCACGATGAATCCGTTGCCCTCAAATCCACCAGTACATCGCCCTCTTTCAACGCCAAAATAACTGTTAAGCGATTCCGGGGTCGGACGATAACCCGGAGTAAGAGCAGCAATATAAAACATCTTTCTTTGTGAATGTCAATAAGTAGCGACCATAAATCAAGGTTAGATATTCACGATCAATAACCGGGGCTAGAAGTAGCAGGCTCTTTATTTTGAAACAGGGGCATAAATCATGTTGAGTTACATTTATAACGTCAGCCAGCAGTTTGAAAGAGAACACGGGTACAGCCCGAACACCTTGTACATGAACTACGCCCACCTGGAATGCTTGAAACAACAATTGGATAACCCCAATGATTTTGAGGCCGTTACATCACTGCTCGGTATGGAACTCGTCATCGGACAAGATGCCGTTCATCCGTCGGTTGCCTGGTATTCAGAGCCCTGGAAACAGGTGGTAAACTCATAGAATCCCGCTAAAACACAAGTTCGTTATACCCGTAATTACGCCGAACCATCGCAATTTTAAACAGAGGTCTTGCACCTCTGTTTTTTTACGCCCACATAAAACCGCTTATGTTTTGATACTTGGCCCATTTTAGGGCATTATGCCGCGTGGATTTTATGCGGCGGGCGAACGGTCAATTCATTGATCGCCCATTATCGGCGGACTTCATATCTCGGTATCCTCAATACTACGGCGCGATCACCCAGCAATGGCACTAAAGCAGTGGCAGTGGCCGTGTCAGTGAGAACGGCAAGGATAATATCGCTTTACCGGGAATGATTTATAAGGTTCTTCAGCATTGGACCGATAGAGTGAAGTCGGCTCACCAATACCCGCATTGAAATATAATTAACTTATTTTATTTGACTTAAGAGTATCGTTACAGAATATGGCTAAAGAAGAAGGCATTGAGATGGAAGGCACGGTAACCGAAACGTTACCGAATACTATGTTTCGCGTGGAATTAGAAAATGGCCACGTGGTCACCGCTCACATCTCCGGAAAAATGCGTAAACACTATATCCGCATCCTCACCGGTGACAAGGTAACCGTGCAGCTGACACCTTATGATCTGACCAAGGGTCGTATTACTTTCCGTGCCCGCTAGTTTCTGACGGAAATTCCCACGGGCTACGCCAAAGCCAGACACCCCTAAACGGCAAAAACTGATTCATTCGATAGGTACAGGTCGCAGTGTCAAATTGCGGCGTTTGTTTTCGATAGGCTAATAAAAGGCAGGCACTGATTATCGGTCTTTAATTCTCCGTTATCCGTCCTAAACTATCCGAGCGTAGTAACAAAACAAGCCACGATACCGGTGGTTTGTTAGTCGTAACTCATAGCAATAGTCTGCTACTTCCCTATTACTCACTGTGCGTAACGCACGATACTCACGTTAAGTTAACCCTAACGTTGCATAAAATAGCGTACTTTGAACATGCCTCAGAAGTGGTGCAGTTGCTTATAATTTGGCACTCTTTCAATACGAAAATTAACGTATTTCTGGATATCACCCGTAGTGAATTCCAGAAACAGACAAATAATGATCGTTTTACACCTTATTGGTAGCCTATTTAGCGATTTTTCCACTCGGTTTATGCAACTGTAAGGTCATGTTTGCTTAGTCATCCCCATAACCAAGACTACGCAAAGCCCGCTCGTCATCGGCCCAGCCACTCCGCACCTTCACCCATAGCTGCAAAAAAACCTTACCATCAAAGGCTCTTTCCATGTCTTTGCGTGCGAGTTCACCTATGCGTTTTAATTGCTGTCCTTTTTTACCGATGATGATGCCTTTCTGACCATCGCGCTCTACCCAAATAATGGCATGAATATGGCGCACACCATCTTCCATGCTGAATTTTTCAATTTCCACGGTTGTCGAATACGGCAATTCTTGCGACAAGGAGCGCATTAATTTCTCGCGTACCAACTCAGATGCCATAAAGCGTTCACTGCGATCAGTGACCTGCTCACTGGGGAAAAATGGCGGCGATTCCGGCAATATTTTTTCTACCTCAGCTTCCAGCGGCGGCACGCCATCGCCCAGTCGTGCCGAAATGGGAATCATTTGATAAAAGTTATGTTTCCCAGCCAGCATTGTCAGGTGTGGTAAGAGAATATCTTTATCTTTAACGTGGTCTATTTTATTGATAACGAGAAAAATCGGTACGCTGACTTGTTTCAGTTTATCCAGCACATGCTCGTCTTCATCGGTCCACTTTGTGCGATCAACCACAAATATAATGGCATCAACATCCGTAATACTGCTGGAGGCCGCGCGGTTCATATAACGATTAATAGCGCGCTTGCCACCCAAATGCAGACCGGGAGTATCGACATAAACCACCTGGCGAGTCTCTGAGGTTTTAACCCCTAAAATACGATGCCGTGTAGTTTGCGGGCGGTCGGCCGTGATACTGATTTTTTGACCTAAAATACGATTAAGCAATGTTGATTTGCCCACATTGGGACGTCCAACAATGGCCACATAACCGCAATGAAAGGTTGAGTTCTGAGATTCTGTTATATCGGTTGTCATTTCGTGCTTACATTTCGTGCGTACATTAATAAATTTCGTCTATTTGCAGATTGCTTCATTCACGAAACAGTCCATTATCTGCAACCTGTTGCTGATGCAACTATGTTGCATTCAACAGGAGCCCCAATGCTTGTTGAGCAGCGGTTTGTTCTGCCTTACGGCGGCTTCCACCAATGCCCATAACGGCTTTTTCCAAACCTGCGACTCGACACTCCACCCTGAACTCTTGCTCATGTGCTTCGCCATGTGTTTCTGTGACGGTATATTCCGGTAAGTCGAGACGCCGAGCCTGAAGATATTCTTGCAGTCGGGTTTTTGGATCTTTCAGATCAGACTCGGCCGACAGTTTTTCTAACCGCGCCGACAAGCAACGCTCAATCAATGCCCGTACCGGGTCCATCCCACCATCCAGATACATGGCGCCAAAGATAGCTTCCATGCCGTCAGCCAAAATAGAATCCCGTCGAAAGCCACCGCTTTTTAATTCGCCCGACCCCAATCGTAAATACTCACCAAGTGAAAATTCACGGGCTAATTCCGCCAGGGTTTCTTTTTTAACCAGAGAAGCCCGAAAGCGACTCAGATGGCCTTCCGGCGCTTGTGAAAACTGTGCGTAAAGGAGGTCTGCTGAAATAAAGCCTAAAATCGCATCCCCCAGAAACTCCAGTCTTTCATTGTTCGCAGAACCTTTACTGCGGTGTGTTAACGCCTGAACAAGCAACTTGCTGTCGGAAAATTGATACGCCAGAGTCTGCTGTAGCCGGTTAAGCTGTTCATTATTTCTTTTCACTCACTCAATACCTTGTGACTACTTGCTGGCGACGAACTGACGACTCACTGCAATTCCACCTCATCCACAAAGCTGACCACCATATCAATATTCGCCATGGCCGGAGTACGGACTTCATACTCTATGGCGACTATAACTAATCCACCCTTCTCACGTTCGATAAATATATCGTCACTGGTCACGTGTTTTACATCATCAAGATCAAAACGTTTTACCAGGGTGGCAATTATTTCTACGTTGGTTTTTTTCGAGGCACCGACTTCTTCGGCAAGGCTTTTTAAATGTGTTGTCACATTAAAATGCTCCATGTATACCGGAAATAGCCTAATCAACACCATGGCAAAAAAAGCAATCAATACCAGTATCAGGGCGATGGCAATACCAGTTAAGCCCCGCTGACGCTGCGGCCCTCTGAGCGGGCTTCTCAGCAAACGTCTCATTTGGGATCGTTGAAATCCAATGGAAGCGGGTCTTTGGTGTTGTTGTGTATTTAGCATATTTTTCTGGGACATTATTTTCTCCACCACTTTTTTCTCCACCACAGGTATTTCTTCGACACGTTCCCACGTTCAAAACGTGTAAAAGAGTAGAATATGTACCATATCGTCTGGATTTCACCTTTTCTAGCGTAAATCTTTAGAACACAGGCTATATTTTGCTGAAATACAGAAAAAAGACTAAAGGTAACTAGTTAATACTACTACCAATACGGTCCCAGGCGATGCCACTGGCCTTTGAGTCCCAGTTCATCCATATCATAAAGGCCTTGCCCACCAGGTTTTCTTCCGGCACAAAACCCCAATATCGGCTGTCATTGCTGTTGTCACGATTATCGCCCATAACAAAATACTGACCTTCTGGCACGGTGAACTCGCCTTCTATCGTGCCCCGGCCTTCATCAATTAGAATATTGTGGTCCACGCCCAAAAGGTGTTCTACCCGCAATTTAGCACCCGACATTGACACCCCGGAACCGACGCCCTGATAGGATTCCTGCCCTTCCTGTTTGGCGGGTACGCCATTAATAAATACCTGCTTGTTGTAATAAGCCACCTTATCACCCGGTAATCCAATTACGCGTTTTATGTAATCAATCGAGGGGTTTTTCGGGTAACGAAACACCATAACATCACCACGTTCGGGCTCACCTATGGAAATTATTTTGCTATTCATAACCGGCAAACGCACCCCGTATGCAAATTTATTCACCAGAATAAAATCACCGACCAGCAGGGTTGGCATCATTGAACCCGATGGAATACGAAACGGTTCAACCAAAAATGAACGTAACACCAAAACGGCTAAAATCACTGGAAACAGTGAGCGTGCATACTCTACCAACACGGGTTCTTTCAGTAGCTTTTCTTTGGCTTCGCTCAGGCTTTCACTTTGATTTCCAGCAGTCCCAGTGGTTTGCTCAGACAAAGCACCTGCTGCTGCGCGTCGCTTTGGCGCCCAAAGCATAGCGTCAGTCGCCCAGATAATACCGGTAATAAAGACCGCGCTGACCATTATGGCGGGAAAGTTAAAATCCATCTGTTTCTACCTGTGTTTTTTATGTCTGTTATTCAATGAGGTGTTTATTTATCTTTGCTCACTTGCAATATGGCCATAAAGGCTTCTTGCGGAATTTCTACTGAGCCGACCTGTTTCATGCGCTTTTTACCCGCCTTTTGCTTCTCCAGCAGTTTCCGTTTGCGGGAGATATCGCCGCCATAACATTTAGCGGTAACATTTTTACGCAGCGCTTTGACATTTGAGCGCGCAATGACATGTGCGCCGATGGCGGCCTGTATGGCCACATCAAACATCTGCCGGGGAATAATTTCGCGCATTTTTTCCACTAACTGACGGCCACGATATTGCGCCTGTTCTCGATGCACAATGACAGATAACGCATCCACGCTTTCGCCGTTAATCAGCAAATCCAGACGCACCAAATCAGCCACCTGAAAACGTATAAAGTGATAGTCCAGCGAGGCATAACCGCGGCTCACGGACTTCAGACGATCAAAAAAGTCCATCACCACTTCATTCATCGGCATTTCATATTCCAGGGAAACCTGGTTGCCGATATAGAGCATTTTGCGCTGAACACCGCGTTTTTCTACACACAGGCCAATCACATTGCCAATATAGTCCTGCGGCACCAGAATATTGGCGACAATAATTGGCTCGCGAATTTCCTCAATTTTACCCAGTTCTGGCAATTTTGAAGGGCTATCCACTTGAGTGACGTCGCCATTGGTCGATAGCACTTCATAGACCACCGTCGGCGCGGTGCTGATCAGGTCGAGATCGTACTCTCGCTCCAGCCGCTCTTGCACAATTTCCATGTGCAACATGCCCAAAAATCCACAGCGAAAACCCAGACCAAGGGCCTGTGAGGTTTCTGGCTCGTAAAACAGTGCTGCATCATTCAGATTCAGTTTCGCCAGTGCGTCACGCAAGTCTTCGTAATCTTCAGCACTGATCGGAAAAATACCGGCATATACCTGCGGCTGCACTGCCTTAAAGCCCGGCAACGGTGAATCGGCTGGGTTATCCACCAGCGTCAGGGTGTCACCCACGGGTGCGCCTTCGATCTCTTTGATACCGGCGATGACATATCCTACCTCACCGGCCTGCAACAGCTCCGTATCTTTCCGTTTTGGATTGAAGATGCCGACGTGATCTACAAGATGGCTACGCCCGGTGCTCATCACCAATATCTTTTGACGCTTTTTGAGCGTCCCATGCATGATGCGAACCAGCGACACTACGCCCAGGTAATTATCAAACCAGGAATCAATGATCAGCGCTTGCAGGGGGGCGTCACGGTCACCCACAGGTGCCGGAATTTTAACGACGAGGTCTTCGAGTAACTCGTCAACACCCAGCCCTGTTTTGGCACTGATTCTGACGGCCTCACTGGCTTCTACACCAATGATATCTTCAATCTCATGGATGACCTTGTCTGGGTCGGCAGCTGGCAGGTCAATTTTATTGAGCACTGGCACCACTTCCACGCCCTGCTCAAGGGCCGTATAGCAATTGGCAACGCTCTGTGCTTCTACGCCCTGCGAGGCGTCCACCACTAACAACGCGCCTTCACAAGCCGCCAGTGAGCGCGAGACTTCATAGGAGAAATCCACGTGACCAGGAGTGTCGATGAAATTCAGTTGATAGGTTTCACCATTTTTAGCGGTGTAATCGAGCGTGACGCTCTGTGCCTTGATGGTAATGCCACGTTCTTTCTCAAGATCCATGGAATCGAGGACTTGCTCCGACATTTCCCGATCAGACAATCCGCCGCACATCTGAATAAACCGATCAGCGAGGGTGGATTTACCGTGGTCAATGTGGGCAATAATGGAAAAATTGCGAATGTTTTCCATCTTAGACATGAAATAATACCGCCTGGAACGTGAAAGGTTACTCGCCTGATATCAGGCAACGGGGCTCAGGGTGAACGACCGGCCGGCATTGTAATCTATCTGGCACATTGCGGGTACTCTTTGCGGGGACTCTTAGCCCCTTGTAACCCCTTGCCAGCACCGATTTTAGACTTCACCATCAAAAACACCCGCTCTGCACAAGGACAGGGCGGGTGTGTAGGGTCAATTTTACGGTATCAGGTTACATTATTCATCTTTGACCTTTAACGCCAGGAACACAGGGCCGCCACGGCGCTGAACCAGCAGTGGTACCGATTTTCCGACAGGCAACTCAGCGGATATTTCAGCAAGATGTTTTGCATCCTTGATATCAACATTGTTGAGCATGAGCACCACATCGCCCCTGCGGACACCGGCCTTGCGTGCTGGGCCAGACTGTACCTGCTTGACGATCACCCCACCCTGCTTAATTTCCAGCTTGTCACGCTGCTCCTGGGTTAGGTCCATCACGGTAATATTGAGGCGCGCTTCGCTGGCTGATTTGGCGCTGCCACCAGAAGCGATGACGTCATCTTCCGGCAATTCACCCAATTTCACGCTTAGAACTTTGAGCTTGCCCTTACGAAGAATCTCTACATCCACCTTTTCGCCCACCGGGCTAATGCCCACTAATGGCGGCAGGTCTGAAGATCGCACGACGTCCGTGCCATTAAAACTCATCACCACGTCACCCACCTCCAAGCCACTGGATTGGGCCGGGCTATCCTTGAGTACCTTGGCAACCAGCGCACCGCGAGGTTTTTCCATGCCAAAGGATTCAGCCAATTCACGAGTCACATCCTGAATGAGAACGCCTAACCAACCGCGCGCAACATGACCGTCTTCTTTCAATTGTTTGACCACATTCATGGCCATGTCGATGGGAATCGCGAATGAAAGCCCCATAAAGCCACCCGTACGGCTGTAGATTTGTGAGTTTATACCCACTACATTGCCCTCAAGGTCAAACAATGGTCCGCCAGAGTTACCCGGATTTATGGCAACATCCGTTTGAATAAACGGCACATAATTTTCACGGGGTAATGAACGCCCCTTGGCGCTGACGATCCCCGCTGTCACAGAATGATCAAAACCAAAGGGTGAGCCAATGGCCAATACCCATTCGCCCACTTTGAGATCTTTCGATTTACCCATTGTGAGTACGGGTAGATGGTCGGCCTCTACTTTCAAGAGTGCGATATCACTACGCTCATCACTGCCAATCACTTCGGCAACCAGTTCACGTCGATCCGATAAACGCACCAGAATTTCTGTCGCGTCTTTCACTACATGATGATTGGTCAGCACGTATCCGTCATCGGAGATGATGAAACCTGAACCCAAAGACTTCGTTTCAAATGCTTCACCACCGTGTCCGCCATGTCCACCTGGGCCTCCGAATTCTCGTCCCTGCTCACCAAAAAAACGCCGAAACAAATCACCCAGCGGCCCCTCAGGAATATTATCAGGCATACCGCGAGGCATACGCTGCACTTTAGGGTGTTTCATTTTTTGGGTGGTGCTGATATTAACGACCGCCGCACTATGCTCTTCCACCAACTCGGTAAAATCAGGCAAGGAGCGTGCCTGCACAGTAATTGAAAACAGCGTAAATACAAGCACCGTCGCCATCAGCATTAACATGCTGATTTTCATGACCCGCTGCGATTCACGAAAATCCGCCAATTTTGCACTCACGCTATTTTCAGTATTCTTAAAATTCATGTTAACTCCAGACATTTCATGAAACCCTTTCTTTAACAACTCTTTAATGAACAACAAATAAACAACATTTTTGATAAACAACATTCTTACTAATGGATCAGCGGAAAAGAATACCCTGTGCACCAGTAATAACAACTAATGGCCTCTAATCAAAATATTTCAACACACTCTTGTACTCACACGATGGGGTAGTCCTCAATCGCGCCAACCATGCTATATTGCACACCGTTATTACACGCTACTACTACACGCAACGTTATTTAACGGGAATGACTCGGCGTAACAAAACGGGTTGATAACGACGGTCACCACCAATACGGCGAGTGAACCGGCTCACCCAGGCAAAGCCCAAAGCCAAGCCAATCAGACTAAACACAATAGTCATACCTTCATGACTCTCAATCAATAATTGAGTTCCCAGCATTTGTCCTAACACCCCAAAAACAAACAATGCCAATAATGGCACGATATACACCGCCAACGAACCCCGCACCAGTGCTTGCTCATTTATGCCGATGATGACTTCATCACCCACAGTAACCGATGTCGATTTCGGATTAAGTGCCCGTACCTGACTACGTTTATTACCCAGCACTTTGGCCAGCGTTGCCGTGCCACAACCTTTGTTGACGGCACAAGAGCCACAGACTGAGCGTCGTTGTGTTTCAACCCAAACACCTTCCGCGTTTAGAGCAACAACCAGAGCATGCTCTTCGATCACTTGTCGGCTCCCAGGTTTAACGAAATTGAATTCGCCAATTTTTCCACCGTTTCAGCAGGAACTTCACCGATCACTGTAATTTGGTGATCTTTTAACAATACACCAAAAGCATTGGTCGCCCCCATGGGAGATGAGCCTTCAAATGCCTCTGGTAGCGCTGCTAGCTCGGGTATTTTTTCAATATAAATCGAAATACTCGCCAATCCATCAGAAATAATCCAGTGTTCGGCGGGAGTCACGGCATTGGGCATTAGATGGTGAAAGCGTGATGTCACTTCAAAACCCTGCGGCAAGGCACCCACTATCCAGCGGCTTTCGATAAACATAGAGTCGTTCTGTTCACGATCATGTTCAAACCAAGTGAAGTTATCGCTAGTAGACTCAGGCTCCAGCATGGTATCGGGAATGACGTCCACGTAAGTAATATCAGCAAACATCGCCTGTTCCAATACCTTGCCCTGCTCACTGAGTAGATCGGATTTTAATAAATTGGCGTGGGAATTATCGACCCACAAGCGGTA
Source organism: Ectothiorhodospiraceae bacterium (assembly GCA_002401775.2). GTDB lineage: Bacteria > Pseudomonadota > Gammaproteobacteria > SZUA-152 > SZUA-152 > SZUA-152. The sequence goes on along the minus strand of NVUB02000105.1, from coordinate 9,868 downwards.
TCCATACCGAAAGCTGTCTTTCGGTTTGATCAAAATGCGTTGAGCCGCCTTGCCAGCAACACGTTCGACATTTTCAAACGAAAAGGCATAATATTTTTGTAATCGTTCAAAATCGTTTTCGGCCAATTGTGCCAACACATTACCTTGAAACTGTTGTTTTCCAACCATGACCTCTTTGCTATCAGGCATGTAGCAGATCACCACATTATTTTTACGCACTATCTCACGCGCAACACCATTGAGGTTAATCAGCCTTTCAAATTCACCATTGTGATCCGCTCGATGCACCACCTTCATGGTCTGTACCTGTTCGTCATGCAGATACACTAATGTGCCAAAATAATTAAGTGATTGTGAGGCGGTTTGCATGCGTAAAAGCATATCAAGCACCGGTGACTCAGATGCCAGCGCCGTTGAGCCCGCGAGTACAATACCTAAGAAACCTGCGACAAAAAACCCTTGTAGTGACCGAAAGAATGAAGAGCAGGATGGAAAAAGAGCGGGCACTGTTATTTCTGCGCCGAAGCAATGAAATGACGGGAATTGGGGTAAGCCACAATACGAGCATATGGCATCACACCTTGCACAACCGGTCGAGTGGTTTGTTGATTGTGTCCAACCAGATATTTGTTCAAATTAGGATGTACACGTTTAACCAATGACGATGGTCTTGTGAGTGTAGATGATGACTGGGTAACCGTTTGCACATTTGGAAGTATATTCGGGCGAACACTCTGGCGAACACTCTGGCGAACAACAGCACGTGCAAACGTTTGATTTCTCGAGGGTGATGACATTGCGGGTGACACTGCTGGCAATAAAGTTGAAGGGAGTTGGGCCACCTCTGCGGTGGGACTGAGTGCACCAGGAACCTGGGTGTCTTGTTGATACATCGTCTGCACACCCATAACGGCAACAGCAGCAACGGAGGCGGCGACGGCAAACCCGGTCAGTCGTCGCGCTATGGGGGACGGTTTGACGACGGGTGGTGCTAATATCGTAGGTTCATCCTCCAATGCAGCCATAACCTTGGAAGAAAATTGCGCGTCAATGCCTTCCGGCATATGTTGCCTCAACGTGTCGCTAATTAAGTGATAACGTGCCCAGGTATCTCGAGTCTCAACATTTTCTAATAACGCATCCACTGCACCTGAAGAAACTTGCGAGTCCAGTTCGCCGTCCATCAGAGCCGAAATTCGTTCATTCGACGGGTTTGTCATATTAGCCACCTCTATATTTCATTAAAGTTTTTCATTTAATTCATTTTTCATTTTTACAACACACGTTCATACAGACATGTAGCATCTGCTGAAACTCACTTATGCCGGCAGCCTATTCGTGCTGAATTAATGGCTTAAGCTTTTTATCGACAGCTTCACGTGCCCTGAATATCCGGGAACGCACAGTGCCAATAGGGCAATCCATCGTCTCTGCTATTTCCTCGTAACTCAGGCCTTCAATTTCCCGCAGGGTGATCGCCATTCGCAGATCATCCGGTAATTGTTCCATGGCGGTAAAAATTGTTGTCTCGACTTCATCCTTTAAGGCAAGTTGCTCTGGTGTCGCATATTCTTTGAGACCCTCTGCACCCTCAAATTGTTCAGCTTCTTGTGCATCAATATCTACACTGGGCATTCGGCGCCCGCGTGCCACCAAATGATTTTTGGCCGTATTGATCGCAATGCGATACAACCAGGTGTAGAACGCACTGTCACCGCGAAACCGGGGCAAAGCCCGATAGGCCTTAATGAAAGCCTCCTGAGCCACATCCTGTACCTCACTGTGGTCACGAATATAGCGCGATATCAGCTTCATAATTTTGAGCTGGTACTTCAGCACAAGTGTGTCAAATGCCGTTTTATCACCTCGTTGCACACGCTCAACGAGTAGTTGGTCTACCTTTTGTTCACTCATTATTATTTCAGCGTTCAGCCCTGTTCAGGGCTTTCCCTTAATTTTATTTTTTTGCGAGTGAAGCGTCTCCCGGCAACCCACTCGACACTAGACAGCACTCGCAACAGATAGTTCTGCCCGCCAACCAGGAATCTCGTCACTTTTGACGCGCCCCCTACCAAACAGACAATGTAATTACCGCTCCGGTTACCGCACCAGTTACCGCACTACGACATATGGGCTATGTGGCAAGAATCAAGTAAGCTGCTCATTATGAGTAAACATTTCAGCCACGACGTTTTGGTCATCGGTAGCGGTGCTGCCGGTTTAAGCCTAATCCTGCGACTAGCCCCCAGCTTGCGGGTCGCCGTTATCAGTAAAGGGCCTGTTGATGAGGGTAGCAGTAAATATGCCCAAGGTGGGATTTCCGCTGTGCTTGACCCGGCAGACTCCATTGAATCCCACGTACAAGACACCCTCATTGCGGGAGCAGGCCTGTGTAATTCCAATGTTGCGCAAATCACCGCAGAGCGCAGTGCCGAGCAAATTCACTGGCTCAGTGAGTTAGGTACTGCCTTCTCTACCAATGATTCCGCGAGCAGAAACGTAAATGACGATGCTGAATTACATTTGACTCGCGAAGGCGGCCACAGCCAGCGTCGTGTTGCCCATGCTGCCGATGCCACGGGTCGGGCAATGGCCAATTCTATGCTCGACGCTCTCAAGGCGCGTCCCAACACCGATCTTTTTGAACACCACATCGCCGTAGACCTCATCACTGCCAATAAGCTCGGCCACGAACCTCAACGGGCGCTGGGGGCTTATGTATTGAACCGGGAAAGCGAACATATCGAAGTTTTTCATGCCCGCAGTGTGGTACTCGCGACCGGTGGTGCCAGCAAGGTCTACCTCTACACCACCAATCCGGACGTCTCCACTGGAGACGGTATTGCCATGGCCTGGCGCGCAGGCTGCCGGGTCGCCAACATGGAATTCATCCAGTTCCACCCTACTTGCCTGTACCATCCGAAGGCCAAATCCTTCCTGGTTTCCGAAGCCCTGCGTGGCGAAGGCGCCCATTTGCTATTACCCGATGGCAGCCGTTTCATGCACAAATTTGATGACCGTGGTGAGCTGGCGCCGCGCGATATCGTCGCCCGTGCCATGGACCACGAAATGAAAAGGCTGGGCGTCGATTGCGTCTATATCGACATCAGTTTCAAGAGCAAAGACTTTATCACCAGCCATTTTCCGAATATTTACAAACGTTGCCTGGCGTTCGGCTTCGACATGACCAAAGGCCCCCTACCCGTGGTGCCTGCAGCCCATTACACCTGTGGTGGCGTCATGACTGATCCGCACGGGCGCACCGACATCGACGGACTCTACGCGATTGGCGAAACGGCCTTTACCGGCCTGCACGGTGCCAACCGCCTGGCCAGCAATTCACTATTAGAATGCCTGGTATTTGGTGAAGCCGCCGCCAATGATATAAACCACACCAACAAAGACCGACAAGTCACCGAACACATCCCTGACTGGGATGAAAGCCGCGTAACCGATTCTGATGAAGAAGTAGTGGTTTCCCATAACTGGGATGAATTGAGACGTTTCATGTGGGATTACGTCGGCATTGTACGCAGTGACAAACGATTGCAACGCGCCATGCGCCGCGCCGACTTGTTAGTTCGGGAAATTGAAGAATATTACAGCCACTTTCGTATTAGTGGCGACCTCATTGAATTACGAAATCTAGTACAAGCTGCAACATTAATTATTCGCAGCGCCATGTCACGACGAGAAAGCCGAGGGCTACACTACACACTGGATCACCCTGAAACCGACAACACCCTCAGCCCGGAAAATACCATTTTGGTGCCACCGAACTTTACGTCTCAAACCGGAACTTCTCTGCCCGAATCCACTCTGCCCGATTCTTCACTGCCTGAATCAATTCCCTCTAAAGAATCACCATCAGGAAATACTCAGTCCAAAACACAGCAGATAAACAAATCGGCCAGTAGCCCCTCAACGCTGGCAAATACCCTCGTAAAAGTGTAATCCCTCAAAACAGCTCACCACAAGCGACACATTCGCAGATTACTACGCGTCCCCGGTTATCACTCTAACGGCCTTCCAAACGACTCATAAAAACACCGGCAAGACACTTCGTCTACTGGATATTCTGCGTGTATGTGCTATAAAAATCGTATACGAATAATCCTTCTTGTTAACTCATTATATATTTTTATAACGCATATAAGTTTAATTGAAATGTTGCTCCAAGATGTTTTTAAGACATTTTTTTCAAGTTGTTCAGTAACGCGTTTAGCAATGTGCTCAACAATGTGCTCAACAATATGTTCAACAACAACTCAACAACAGTAACAAAAAAATACGGTCAAAATTTAACGCACTGCACCCAAATTCGAGCCTAAGCCCAAGTCCAAAAAAATGGTTTATGACGCATTTTTTCAACAATATACCAATAATTTCAACACTGTATCGGGAGCTGCTAATCATGAAAACGAGTAAATCAATCATGTTAACCACCAAGATGGCCCCTAAGTTAATCACCGTCACCGCCCTTATATTTTTCGTATTTGTCGCAGGTCTTTCACAGGCTGATGTTACTTTTGGCGTACAAGCTCCCCGCGGCAATGCCAAGGCACTGAAAAAATGGAGTGAGATGGGGAAATATTTAGCAATCAGCATAGGTCAACCCGTGAAAATTGTGCCTTTGAAACCGAACAAAACCGTCGATGCTGTCAAAGCCGGCAAAGCGCAATTCATGTTATCCAATCCTGTTCTGGCCGTAATACTGAATAAAAAAAATGGCAGCACGCCAATTGCGACCATGGCAAAAAAATCCGGCCACAAATTCGCTGGTGTCATTTTATCTAAAAAAGGCAGTGGCATAACCAACGCGTCACACCTCAAAGGCAAAAAAGTAATGGCCTTCAAATTCAAAAAGTCTGCCGCTGCGTATGTTTTCCAGGTTAAACATTTGAAAGATCAAGGCATAGATCCTCACAAAGATTTTGCGCTGTTCAAAGAAGCCAACAAACAGGATGACATTGTTCTGGCCGTTAAAAAAGGCATTATTGATGCTGGTTTTGTTAAAACGGGGCTGATGGAATCTATGGCAAAAGAGAAAAAAATATCCATGAGTGATTTCACCATAATCGACCAAATATCCGATGATTTCCCGTTGGTCCGCTCCACTCAACTCTATCCTTCGTGGACCGTAACGGTTGCGCCCACTGTTAACGCCGATGTTATTGCCAAAATAAAATCTGCTTTATTAAAACTATCACCTTCTGACAGCGCCAGTAAAAAAGCTAAAATTGTGAGGTTTGTAGAACCCGTCGATTTGAATAGTCTGACCAACACATTAAAGGAACTGCACTTACCACCCTTTGAATAAACAATTAGTTTCCCATCACTTTCGCTGAAGACTTCCTTTCCAAAAGGCACCTAACAGGTAATGGAGCGTAGAATGGCTACTGGGCCGCTCTTTAAAACAATGGATATTACCGGAAAATTTAACATTACCATTATCACTGGACTGGTAGTGTTATTCACACTGGTTGCCTGGCTGATGTTAACGCAGCAACGAGCAGCCTTGCACCATCAAACGAATAATGCAGAATCCATACTAAAAGAAACCATTGAGGGTAACAATCGCACCAGCAAAGACAGAGAGAATGCAAAAATTCAACAAATGATTGCTATTCTGCAACAGATAGCGCCCAGCCCTGTGGCAGACTTGGAGATATCAACCCTGGAACGCTACGCCGATGTCATGATACAAGACCCCAACCTGAGTTATATTGGTTTTTTCGACATTGATGGCAATGTTCTTTCTCAAACAGGCAATAAAAATAACGTTAATGCTGAGAACCTTATTACCAAAAACTTAGTCGTAGAAGAAATGAAAATGGGCTCAATGACGATAGGGTATAATTTTGATCGCCTTGATAACTACATTAAAAAATCGACTCAACGTAAAACCGAAATCCTTAACGAAATGGATCGTGCTACAGATGATTCCCTGCAAACTGCATTATGGAGCATGGTCACTATCTTTGTGATAATGAGCATTGCTGTCGCCGTAATGGTATCCACCCTCTTTCACAATATTGTCATCAAGCGCCTGTCTGACCTGGAGCACCGAATGCATGACATTGCAGAAGGTGAAGGTGATTTACGACAACGGGTTGACGTGGCTAACGACGACATCATTGGTCGCGTGGGGACACATTTCAATGCCTTCGTATCAAAAATGCACTCCACCATACAACAAGTCGTCACCGCAACCGATAAATTGACCTCGTCCTCCGAACAAATGAATCTTATTACGGAACAATCACGCGACGATATTAATCAACAGAAATCCGATATCGAGTTGGCAGTAACGGCCATTACTCAAATGTCTTCGACAGTACAAGAAGTCGCTCGCAGTGCAGCCACCGCCGCTGAATCCGCACAAAATGCCGATGAAGAATCCAAAAACGGGATGCGAGTTGTCAATTTTACCACTGAATCAATTGGCGCATTAGCGGATGAAGTAGACCGAGCCGCCGATGTAATTCAAAAGCTGGAAGAAGATAGTAATGCCATAGGCGTGGTATTGGATGTCATTCGTGGAATTGCCGAACAAACCAATTTACTGGCATTGAATGCCGCCATTGAAGCTGCCCGCGCTGGCGAACAAGGCCGGGGATTTGCCGTCGTCGCTGATGAAGTACGCACATTGGCAAGCCGCACACAACAATCAACACAAGAAATCCAGGAGATGATCGAAAAACTGCAAACCGGCACCAATAATGCGGTATCGGTGATGGAGTCAAGTCGCTCACGCGCCAAACAATGCGTTACTCAGGCAACCGAAGCCGGTATTTCGTTAAAGACGATTACCAACTCCGTTGCAATAATCAGCGATATGACAATACAAATCGCCAGCGCAGCAGAGGAGCAAGGTTCTGTATCCGAAGAAATCAACCGCAACATTGTCGCCGTTCATGAGGTTGCTGGAAAATCAGCAGATGGTGTTGAGCAAACGGCATATGCCAGCATGGAACTTAGCCAATTGTCGAGTGAGTTACGTGATTTAATTAAAACCTTCAAGGTATAAACCTAAAACGACTCACTAATGAATTCAATATTCAGAATTGCCAATCAGAAATCGCCTTATTAATTATCTCGCAAAGACGCAAAGCTCGCCAAGGGTTCAATGGTTTTTTGGTCGGTCTAACAAAACTTAGCTTGAAGTTAAGCGTTGTCACAATAATAATCAATTCTGCTTTTGCAGGGTGGGCATCGCCCACCAATTGCGCCCAATCCAAGCCTCGATGGTGGGCAATGCCCACCCTACATCAAGAAGTCGAGTTTTGTTTAGAGGCATATTTATGTTTTATCGCGAAGGGATGGCGTTATTGGACTTTTAAATCTCGGTCGCTTGCGGCCGAGATTTTTATAAACATGTCATTATGCCGAGACTATAGCCTAATCTGAACTCCGAAACGTGAGTATTAACAACAGGTTTTACTTTTTTTCTGGCGTATTTCCCGCCACTTTTAAACGGACTCGTAATATGCGAAAGGTTTCTGCGTCCAACGCGTCCGGTGCCAAAGGAAAGGATAACAAGCCACGTTTATTTTCTTGCCGAAAATTCAGCACCACCATATACGGATGCACATAAGTGGATTCATGCAATGTAGCCGCAAATGACTGGCCATCGGCAGTTTCCAGCAGCCAGTCACCATCGGCTTGCCAGATAAGTGTTTGCACACCGCCCTCGCCCACTCTTCCCGGTTGTTTTTTTAGCGATACCGCCAAGCTGATAATCAGCATGAGGGCGATGGCAGATTTCACCAACAGCGACAAATCAAGGGGAAAAAGAATAGCGATTGCACCAATATGACCAACACTCAGTAAACTGACAAGAATACGAGAGGTTTTAGGTTGCAGCCTGAGCGGTTGCTCGAATTTTTCTGACGACATTGGCGGTATCCGGGTCTGCTGGAACCGTACGGCCCATGAAATATTCTAATAACAAATTATCATGGCAGTTTAACAGGTTTTCAAAGTGGGTTCGTTCATTTGTCTTCAATTCGTCGAACCCCTGTGTGAGGAAACCTTGCAACATGTCATCCAGTTCCAGCATCCCACGACGGCATTGCCAGTGAAGGCGGTTTTTTTCCGCCCGTTCATCAGATGCGTTTTTAATCGAACTCACACCAAATGATCCAGCATCATTTTTTTGATATTACCAATGGCCTTGGTGGGGTTTAATCCTTTGGGACAGACGTCAACACAGTTCATGATGCTGTGGCAACGGAACAGGCGGTAAGCCCCTTCAAGCTCTTCCAATCGTTCAGCAGTGGCTTGATCACGACTGTCGGCAAGGAATCGCCAGGCTTGTAACAAAGCTGCGGGCCCGCGAAACTTTTCAGGATTCCACCAGAACGAAGGACAGGACGTGGTACAAGCGCCGCATAATATGCATTCATACAGGCCATCAAGTTGGTCGCGTTGTTCCGGTGTTTGCAGGTATTCCGTTTCTGGCTCCGGGTCATGTACGGTCAACCAGGGTTTGACAGAACGGTACTGGTGAAAGAACTGCCGCATGTCGACCACTAAATCGCGAATGATCGGCAAGCCCGGCATGGGTCGAATTTCGACGGGTTCTTTAAGTGATTCCAGCGGCGTAATGCAAGCCAGACCATTTTTACCATTAATATTCATGGAGTCAGAGCCACACACACCCTCACCACAGGAGCGTCGAAAACTCAGGCTGTCATCCTGTTCTTTAATGCGAAACAAGGCGTCCAGCAGCATGTCGCCCGACGCTAGTCCCTCTACCGTATATTCCTGCATACGCGGTTTTTTATCGACATCGGGATTGTAACGGTGAATCAAAAATCGCATGGTCATCAGCCTCTATTTAGTACACACGAGGTTTCGGAGGAAAGGAATCAACGGTCATCGGTTTAGTGCGTACCGGTTTATATTCAATGTGTCCATCGGTGTGATACAGGCTGTGTTTCATCCAGCGCTCATCGTCTCTATTAGGATAGTCTACCCGTGAATGTGCGCCACGGCTTTCCTGACGAGCCAGTGCGCACTCGATGGTCGCCAAGCCCAGCGCCATGAGATTTTCCAGCTCCAGCGCTTCGATGCGCGCGGTGTTAAACACCTTGCTGTGATCATGCAGCCGGGCATTTTTCGTACGCCCCACCAAACTTCTGATTTTTTCAACACCTTCGGTCAGCAGCTCTTCACTGCGAAACACACCGCAATATTTTTCCATTTCTAATTGCAATTCGGTGCGCAAAGCATCAATGGATTCACCGTCACCCGGCTGCTGCCAGCGCTCGATGCGCGCCAGGGCTTGTTCGACACTGGACGTATTCAATGGACGGTGATATCGATTTTCTTTCAGGTGCTCCAGTATGTGGTTACCCGCTGCGCGGCCAAACACCACAATGTCCAGTAGCGAATTTCCACCCAGGCGGTTAGCGCCATGCACCGAAACACAGGCACATTCACCCACGGCGTACAAACCGGGAATAGGTTCCTCGGCACTTTGCTCCAGTGGCGTGACCACTTGACCATAACGGTTAGTGGGTATGCCACCCATGGTGTAATGCGCCGTAGGGAATACCGGAATATCCGCTTCGATGGGGTCAATATGGGCAAAGGTCATGGCCATGTCACGGATACCGGGCAGACGTTTTTTGATCACATCTGAACCAAGATGATCCAGTTTTAGCATCACATGGTCGGCATTGGGGCCACAACCACGCCCTTCTCGCACTTCAATGGCAATGGCACGACTCACCACGTCACGGCTCGCCAAGTCTTTGGCATGAGGAGCGTAACGTTCCATAAAGCGTTCGCCGTTTTTATTGACGAGGTATCCCCCCTCGCCACGCACCCCTTCCGTAATCAACATGCCTTTGCCTGCGAT
>NVUB02000104.1 GCA_002401775.2 Ectothiorhodospiraceae bacterium | reverse complement strand
TGTAATTTCCCACTCTTAGGCCGCAAAATCGGTTGTTTTTCAACCAACTTAGCATCGTAATTCCTTGGGCTTCTTATAACGTTAATTTGGCGAATTGAATTTTCTACTAGAAATTTAAAATTTATCTTGAAGTTGACTGGCTAGTTTTTGTTTAATCCCTGCCATGAAAAGATTCTTCAAAGATTATGATTCAATTAACCAGTTCTCACTTTCCCTTGAATATCATCAGGACAAGGTGCAATGTGTTCATTGTTTAAAAAATGACCAGTTTGTCTCTCATGGCATTATTTACAAACAACGCTCAAGCGCCTTTGCTGAGAAAGTGGGAAAACGACTATTCTGCTCCAACCGCTCTCGTCGAAAGGGTTGTGGTCGAACTTATCAAATCTATATCGAAAACGAAGTGCCATCCTTTCGATATGGCGCCTTTCAGCTGTTTGTTTTTATAGCTGCCCTGCTCGCCAACGTTCACATCTGCGAGGCTTATTACCAAGCGACAGGGCAGTTTGAAAGTCGAAATGCTTGGCGATGGCTTAAGAAACTTAACTTTAAACTCAGTGACTACCGAAGCTTTTTGAAAGTTAGAGTTGATATCCATTCCAGTAGATTGACGTCTCGCTGCAACAGCTTACGTCACCTTTTACCGACATTTTCCCGATTATTTACCCCAGGTAATAATGGTTGTGTTAATTATCAAGTGAGTCAACAGCAGCCCTTTTTCTAACCCGTTATTGCACTATTTTTGACCACTGTTGCCCTTCTTTTCAGTCAGTATTTTCAGATTTATCATCAAACACGTAACCAGCCTATCGCGTCATTTTACTCAGCGCCATCTTGCAACAGAAAAGGTCATACAAGCGCCCAATCAATGCCGCTATTCTCCGATGGAACATTAAACTTTGAGAGGATATTGAATGAAATCGACTAAAAACCCATCTTTGGAATTGCGGTTGCGCATTCTGAGCGCGATTGATTATGCACCGGGTAACAGTATTCAAGCACGGATAAAGAATGTCAGTCAGCGAACCTTTAAAGATGAACAAACCGAATGCATTTATCAATTCACATGGCGAACCATTAGCACTTGGTTGTATCGTTTTAAGAAGCGCGGAATCACCACCCTTGATAATAAAACCCGCAGTGATAAAAACAGCTATCGTAAAGTACAAGTCAATGAACTTGCCGAAGCCATTAACGAAATTATTCCAGGGTTAAGTAAAAACAAAGTCGGCACGATTCCTAAAATTACCCTTTACCGACAACTGATGAAGAAAAATTACTTTCAACGTAGCCAGCTTTCACAAACCTCGTTTTATCGCATGGTTAGAGAGAATGATTTGCTCAACTTTGACCAAATAAAAAAACTCAGACAATCGTTTTGTATGCAATTTGCTAACGAGTTATGGCAGGCTGATACCATGTATGGCCCGTCCATCAAGCAACCTAATGGGAAATGGCGCAAGACTTTTTTAATCGCATTCATAGACGATGCCAGTCGCGTGATCACTCACGGTGAGTTTTTCTATAATGAGAGCCTGCCCCACGAAGTGCTTTGGGTACAATACCGAAAATATGATTGATGCATTCCGTACCGCCTTATTTAAACGCGGAAAACCTGATCGATTATACTTTGATAATGGCTCCAATTATAAGTCTAAAGAAATTCTACAAGCCTGCATCAGGCTAGACATTCACCTGTCACATGCACCTGTCAGAGATGGAGCAGCCAAGGGGAAAATAGAACGCTTTTTCCGCGGCTTTCGAGACCGCTTTTTAGTCCAGCACCTTGAGTTTACATCATTGAATGAACTCAACGAAAAAACTCACGAGTGGATTGAAAACGAATACAACTCCAAAAACCATACTGGCATTCAAATGGTGCCAATTGATCGTTTTAACCTTGACCACAACCATATTAAATTCTTAACCGATGACGAGTACACTGAAGAAGTGTTCTTTATTGAGGAAAACAGAAAGGTCAGTAAAACCAATGTATTTTCAATTAATTCTCAGAAATGGGAGTGCCCCGTTGACCTGCGAGAAAAACAGGTTCAGGTTCGTTATGATCGCACTCGCCGTGATAGTTTTATTGTTTATTTTAATGACAAGCGAATGGGAAAAGCCAGCCTTCTCGACCTTCATTTTAACGCCAACCAAAGAAATCCAATCGGAGAAAAGCAATGATTAAATCTATCTTTGGCCTAACAAAAGAGCCGTTTAATCGTAGCGATCTAACACTTTTACCACAGCAGAAACAAATCTCTGAAATAGTCAAAATCCATTCTCAACAAGGTGGCTTCTCGGTTGTTATTGGCGAGCCAGGCGTTGGAAAATCCGTCTTACGAGAGCATATTGAAGCGCTCAATAAAGAACGCGATATTACCGTTGTTTCTTGCGCAAGAACGCTTCATACTTACTTGCAAATATTGTATCAATTGGCTGACTCATTTAAGATTGAGGTGCCAGAAAAACAGTTAGAGAAGGAACTTATACAAAACGCATTCAATCATATCCGTGAACGTAAAACACTGTATATACTGATCGATGAGGCACATTTATTGAATATGCAGGTGCTGAGAAAACTACGCTTACTGTTTGAGCAGTTTCCGAAAAAGCATAACTTGATATTGTTCGGCCAACGCGACTTATTGTATTATTTATCAATGAATGTGAATAAGGACATCAAGAGTCGGATCACCTACTCTGCCGACATTAAACCGCTCAATGATGACGATTTAGAACGTTATATCATCAAGGAATTAGAGACTGTCAGACTCGGCATCAACACCTTTGATAACGCCGCAGTCGAACTGATCATAAGGTCTTCACAGGGTAATTTAAGGTTGTGCAGAAACTTGTGTTATGGCAGTTTAATTGAAGCCTGCCGAGAGACTAAAAAAATAGTAACGATCTCTCATGTCAATAACGTTTTAGTCCAACCACATTGGCGTTCCCACGAAGAATTAATCAAGCAGCAAGTCGCTTAGAACGTAAAAAAACAGCAACACTTCTCAAATCCCCAATAGCGTTATAACTTTTATTCAATTTATGTTATTGGGGATCAACCAAAAGCATCACAAAATAACCATGGCATTAGCATGTTCAAAAATTACGATTGGAGTTTGGATGTTTTTATGACGCAGTTTGGTAAAACTTAGGGTTTTAATTTGGGAAAACGATATTTAGTTATAATGGGAGTGTGGCAAAACGGTCGTAAAATCACTAAATCATACGACCGATAATTTGGTAAAAATTACGA
>NVUB02000103.1 GCA_002401775.2 Ectothiorhodospiraceae bacterium | reverse complement strand
TGACTTTCAGTAGTTTCGGTCGAATGCAAAGGCAATGCAAACACTTGGTCTGAGATCCACGAAGCACCTCAGTCAACTTGGGGTCTGCAAACCTCAAAACTGGCCTCCATCCCTCTGACGAAAAGTTAATCCCTACACGAAATCACTAATATCAGCCTACGCTGAGAGTCACGATTAAGAAAAATTCATGATTTTAGGCTTTGTTGTACCGCCCCACTCGAAATATTCACAATTCAGTCAAAATTTCACCGCAAGTAAACAATACATCAAAAAATAATTTCATATTTTATCATTTTCTAAAGATGGGTGTCCTCTTTACTCCCTGTGTAAGCTACTTCTTTACTGGGTGGCTGGCCGGGCATTACGAATCGGGGTAAACGTGCCATTTTGCTGTTTCCATATTTAGTAGTACAGGCAATATATTACGCTTCTAATCACATATCAATCGAGTCTGACTCCATTGATTCTTTTATTTGGCTGTCCTGTTTACTTACTTATAAATGTCTCATTCGCCAAACCCAATGTTTGGATATATTTTTTTCTTCAATTAAGTTCTCAACATCTTGCTCGATAGAAATATAATTTTCTTTGTCACAATATTGCCTTGTCTTATTCCAATAAATTAGGTAATTACAATCGATGCTGTACCCCAAGAGAATTTCAGAATCATCTGTCACCCTAACTATTTTTAGACTAATGCTACTTAATTCATTGTAATTACTTTCATAATTTAGTGAGCCTGATTCGAACAACTTAAAATGATTTCCAATAACTTTGGTTGACATATTAAACATATACGGCGCCTCCAGTTCAATAGAATTCTCATTCAATGCTGGATCAATAAACACATCATTAGATAAGTAATAAATATCATAATCACCTTTCAAGGATATGTATAAGTAAATACTTAGCAATGCCAATATAAACACGCCAATCAATAGCGTTTTCTTTACATTAGATGCAATTATGGCCAAATACCTTCCCCTTCATGGTTTATCCTATTGTTTCCTGTGTAGCTATTCTCATATTGTTGGATTGTCTGCATTTCTTCAACTGTACGAATCGGGTTAGTTATTCCCAGCAAATCTCTATGCATATGCCCAAGTTCATGCGCTAAAACACTAGAGCTATCCAATATCACTGCACCGCTGTCTGTATATACTCTTGCACCCATACCTGCATCCATATATATCGTTTGTGTAACTGGTGAATACGTTGCTCTTGGCTCAAATCCAAAAAATTCAAGAATACCACCACCGTTCCTAGCCCTTATTTCAAATTTCCGAGGTGATTTTTCTAGGTCACTTAACACTCTTTTGCCCAGTGGCTGCTTCCTTATTTTTTCCACGTCTGCTGCGAGCTCAGCCGCCACTTTCAGATCATTAAACATCCGGCTATACGCCCCAGTCATAGCCCCATTCTTAAACTTCCCACCCGTCAAGACTGATGTAGTACCCCCTATAGCACCCGCCGCAAAAGCATTCTTTACTCGCACCATGGGGTTTCTAACATCCTTACCAAACACACCAGTTCCAACACTTTGTGAAACTGATTGAGTAATCGCAGCAGACATAAACCCAGCCTTAAACGTCCCACCACTCACCACACTACTAACTCCACCCACCATACCATGTGCCATAATTTTACCAGTGCCTGACCAGCTCATGATAGACGTTGGCTGCCATGTATGTAGTCCGGAGAACGCCCCCGCTGTAATCCCACCAATAACCGCCGCCTTTAAATCACCCCCACTCGCGATCAAACTACTCAAGAATCCCGCCGCTATTGGATTACCGGGCATCGCTGCCGTAATGGCGATCGCAACAATCGTTCGCCCATTCTCATCTAAGAAATTTTCAAAGCGCCTCGAAAAATCTCTTTCCAGCCCAAGAGTCAAAGCAGCAACTGTCGCATCGGCGATATCACCACATATACCACAACTGAAACTAATACTGATTCCAAAGTAACCACTGGGATCCGTAAACGACAACGGGTTATTCAATACATAGCTATAACGATTAAACGACTGTAAATTTTGCTTGTTCTGTACAAACGGGTCTGCGCTCAGGAACCGGCCCAGTTCCGGGTCATACACCCGGCCATTCATGTGAATTAGACCCACGCCTTCCAGAAACTCATGTTCGGTATAACCGTGATGAGTTGTGCTGGACGTAAGAGCTGACAACATGATGGCTTCTTGTGGGCTGGCGGCTTTCCAGCTTGCATCGCTTCTACGTTTACCAAATAAATCGTAACTAAAGCGTTCTTTAACGACACCAGTGGCATCAGTGATTACGGTCGTTGAATTAATATGGTCCCTATGTAGGTAGTTCAAATCAGTGGAATTGTTACTGCGCCGGGTGCTTACCGCGATCATGCGCTTTCCGGCGTAGATATAGTTTTTGTATTCAATAATCCCGTTGGGTTTTTGAATACGCTCAAACAATTGTCCAAGGTAGTGGGTCTTGGTTGAGCCACTGGAATCTGTTGCCACTTGCAGGTAACGCGAACGGTCTGCGCCATATTCAAAGCGTGTAGAATTGCTTCCTTTTGTAATAGTTTCAGGCTTATTAAAGGCGGTATAGGTAATTACCTTTCCACCAATTCCGGATAGCATGTTGCCATTGGCATCATAGGCAAGTGTTTCATCCACTGTGCTACTGATGTTGGCCGCGATACAGGCAGCATCGTCCAGTGTTGTCCCATTCACGCCGTTACAGTTAGCCGCCAGGGTTTGTGCGCCGGTTAGCGTACCTATGCCTACCAGTTTCCTTGCCAGTAGGGTCGTATCTAGGCCATTGATTTGTCCGTCACCGCTCACATCGCCCGCTAAGGTTCCCGCATTTGATTTGATGATTTCTGTGACGGCATGTGGTCGTGTACTGGTGTATTTGTAAGTGCCCAATTCACTATTAAACGTGATATTACCAAGTGCGTCGTATTGGTATTGTGCGGTTTGTTGGCCGTCGCGAAGTACGGATGACACACGGTTAATCGCATCGTAAGTAAAGCTTTCGGTGGTGCCATTTTGTGTCGTAGCATCTGGCAGGGTGATAACCCGGTTATTGTCGGTTCGGCTGACAAGGTTGCCGAGGTTATCAAATGTAAACTCCAGATTTTGAACACTACTGCTTAACCCAGCACCGGTACTAATGGATGTCAGGTACCCCAGCTCGTCATCATATCCACGGAATGTGGTGAGGCCGTTGCCTAATGATTCTGCTGTGATATTGCCACTGGCGTTAACAAGCTCAGCTGTCCAAAGGGGGGCATTACTTGCGCCATCCTGTACGGCCTTTAGATGGCCGTAGGCATCATAGATGTTGCGTTTAATGAAGGCACTTTGATTGCCGAGATCCTGTATAGGATACGTAACCGTATCAACACGACTGAAGACGTCGTAAGCGGTCGCTACGCTATAACTTGTACCATCAAAACTTGAATTTGCTGACGTGATACGCCCAAGGCTGTCGTAACAGAAGCTTTTCGCAATAGTGCCATCGTTGGTCGATTTCAGTTTTCCGATGCTACGGCAGCTACCCACAGGGTCTGCTTCGGTAAAGTAGTCCCACTGGCCGGTTTTTTCTACGCTTGTTGGGTCTGTCAGGTTTTGTTCATCGACGCGTGACCGTATGCGGTTTAGCAGATCGTAACTTATGGTGGTTTCCTGGTTTTTGGCATCTTTCTGCCAACGCAGGTTGCCGAGGGCGTCGGTGGCGTATTGCCAAGTGCCCATATCTGGGTCGATTAATTTAGTTTTACGTCCTCGGTTGTCGTACTCCATTATGGTGACATTACCTTTGGGATCGCTGACAGTATCCATTTCACCGAAGGGAAGGTAGGTGTAGCGTGTACCATTATTATGGGCATCAAATACCCATTCCACCTGACCGCTGAGATTTTTAGTTTGCCTTACGGACAAGCTGGTGTATTCACCACCGGTGCGGCGTTCTGTTGATATGGTGGTTTGCAGCCCTTCATAATCAGTGCTGATGATGGAACCGTCAGGGTTAATTTGTGTTTTAACCCGGCTTAACGCATCAAAGGTGCGGGTCGTCCAGTATTTATTAAAGGCCCCTTTAAAGAATGGGCGGGAGGTACGCCAAATACGGCCAGTTTCATCGTAGTGCGTGTCCTGGTGGACAACGATTCCATCAAGCCCACGCGTTTCTACACGTATCTGCCGTGAAAATTCATCCATATAAGCGGTAGAGGTCGCACCTTCGCTACCGGTGGAAGTCACTTTATAGACCGCGTAGGCTGGACAGCTGGAATCCGTTCCATCGCACCAGCCATAGGTCATTGTCGCTGTGGTGTTATCAGGCCGTGTTTCGGTATTACGGCGGCCAAAAGAGTCGTAGGTCCAGCTGAATTTTAGCCCATTGGGGCCGGTTTGATTATCGAGTTTACCCCAACGAGCATCGTAGACTTTCGCTTCAGATTGGGTGATTGCACCTTCAACTGGCACAGTTGTGGTAACGACAGGAAACTGATTGTCTGCGTAGTCAAACGTGCTGCTGGTGGCTCGTGTAGCAATGGGATAACTTGCACTGGGTGAACCACTGACAGTGACGGAGTTTTTGTTACCGTAGCTGTCATAGGTGTATTCCGTATATAGGTACAGATCAGGATCTGTGGGTTCATCTTCCGTCCATTGAAGCATACCATTGGAATAATACCCGTAAGCCGTATTACGTGTTTGTGATTCTGCATCTACAGTAGAGGTGACACTGGAAGCTGTTAATCTACCGAGATGCCAATTAGTCGTATCATTATCATAGGTATTCGTCGTGGACTGGCTATAGGCAACCGTTACATCTGCTGGTGTTTGCTTGGTATCAACTGTTATATCTGTGGCGTTGCCATAGTTATCCATCTGGGCCGTGGTTGTGGTGTATTTTAAGGGCGTTCCATCGAGGTCTTTTTCTTCAGATGTACTGCTTTGTAGGTAAACGGAATAATAATTATTTCCCGCGACACTCTTTACTGTGTAGTTATTGATGGTTTCACTGATGACTACGTTGCCTAATAAAACATCTTCAAAACTAACCGTAACCTTTTTCGGCATGCTTAAGAAAGGGAAAACATTATACGAGGCATTAAAATTCGTATTTTCGTAAGTTGTTACGGTTGTTTGTTTTGTTTGCTCGTCAGTTATAGAGCGCGAAGCGAAGCCTAACCAGCCACGACCGAGGCTGTGTATACGGGCATCGGTATAATGATATGAATATTTAGCGGCACCGCCAACACCGTTGGTAACCGTGTGTTCTCCGACCACGGCCATTGGTAAAATGATACAGGGTGTTGGATATTGGCAGTTGTTAGTTCCTTTTGTGTAGACGCTGGCATCAGTTAAAGGCTTATAGGTGATGTCTGTTTTTGAACCGAACCCAGTAGTGAAGGATTTTACTACTTGGCTTTCATTGATATTGGTGGCTAATTCTGTCACGCCGTCAGTACTGTGAAGTATTTCAAATTTACCATCAGCATTAAGGTCAACAAGACGTGTTCCTGGATTTTTCCAGTCACTTAAAATCAAATAATATGGCGATGCGTAGCTATCATTTCTAAACCACCCCGCTCCCGTGTTGAGATAGGCTCCACGCTCTTCAGTTGTGGCGTTTGTCCATTGTTGAAAGAGGATATCAATTAATCCGTCACCGTTCAGGTCACGAAAATAAACCTGCCGGCCATAAGTACCACCTATTACGGTGATTGGTACAGGCGGTATGAAGCTATCGTCGCTTACCCACCCATTACCCGTATTTAAATATGCACCACGTTCCGAAGGAGTACCATCAGTAAATTTCCTATACTGAACAATATCAATAAGCCCATCGCTATTTAAATCTCTAAATTCGACGCCCTGAGATTTTCTGATTCCAGTATTCCGGTCTACATCATCTATAAAATGAACTGGAAGTTTATAAGTTTCGCTACCTGTTACAAGACTCCCTTCAACTGTGTATTGCAATCCAGAACCCGTATTTAGATAAACTTCAGGAAGAATAGACGGGTAAGTGCTATCAACCAAATAATCTAATAACCCATCACCATTCACATCTAAAAATTGTGAATGTTGGCCTTGAACATTAATGACTTTTTCATTTGATATAAACCTGGTACCGCTATCGCCTAGACTAAGAATAAATAATTCGTCAGGTAAAAAGTATGCAGAATTCGAAATCCACGCGTTGTAAATATTTAAAAATATTCCTTTATCAGTATATTTAACTGATGGCGTACAAAAAGTTTCCACTCCGCCAACATAGTCGCATTCTATGTCAACATCATAATAATCATAATAATTATAAATTTGATCCTTTAACCCGTTTCCATCCAAATCCACATATTTCGCATTCCGATTACGTCCGTCGCTTCTAGCAAGCCAGTGTTTCGGAAAATATTCTCCAGATATATCCAGAGACCAACCAGTACCATCATTAATATATGCGCCTCGATCTGTCTGTGTATCACTTACCCAACGATTCCAGACAAAATCCATCAGCCCATCACCATTTACATCGATAATTTGAGAGCCTGTAGGTTTCCCATCATCACGAATCAACGGATAAGGAGGTAGATATGAATCAGTTTGCTCCCAAGTGCCATTATTATTAAGGTACGCTCCAACTTCGGAATTCGTTGCGCTAATCCAACGATGATAAACAATATCGCTGAAGCCATCCCCATTAAGATCTATAAAACGAATACCTTTCTTAGCTTCGCCGTTAACTGCCAGACTAAGGCCCGCCGGTAATTGATAAGTACTGTCTATCTGCCATAGAGATGTAACATTTTGACCCTGTTGCCAATCAACTTGAGTTGCAGGTAGGCATTGCCCGTCAGATCCACACTCCGTTACCGTAGAGACTTTGCTCCTTTTGGTATTAGCATCTGTCGGTTTATAGGCTACGGTATAATCCCGCACTAAACGACTTGCAATTTCTACGGTAATTTTTTCTAATCTCTTTGCCGTTTGAACTTTACCACCGGCTCGGTAACCGACAATGGGGTCAGGTCGTGTCTCGCTACCTGCTACACCGTAATTAAAAGTAAGCTTTCCACCACCAGAATAGGTTATTTCACTTGGGTAATATTCTCGATTGTAGCCAGTGAGGCTAGATGTCCCTGATGAATCGTCTCCAGTAAACTGATAACTGAAGTTAATAACGTTGCCAACATTATCGGTAATGCTGCTAATAGCCCATATATGGACTGCATCAACACCATGGGGTGCAAAACGACTGTTATATTGGCCACTTGCGTCAACCGCAACATCCCCAAATTGCATGTGCAGCCCATCTTTGGTCAAAACCTCGAATGATTGAGGGCCGTTATTTACATATCCTTTAGAAATGATTTTTGAAAAAATGTCTTGCTCTGTGCGGTATTCGGTATTGCTTTGTCCATAGGTGCCAGAAACTACAACCAGACGTTGTCCATCCAGACAAAATTTATCATTTGCGTCTAATTTTACACTACGAATTTGTCCGTCTTGTGCAATATTTTGAGGACAACGGGTAATGGTGGATAGGCCTGACATATTCCAACCCACACCCAGTAAACCATTTCCAGCCTGACTGTTGTACGTTAACGAAACACCCGGTTTAATCCCGCCGATCCCCATAGGCACCTTAATTGGAATTGAATATGTGGCTGCCCCGCCAGGGGTAACTGAAAAGCTGCCATCAACCGAACCAACTGGCCCACTTATGGCATAGGCGTTGGTTACGAAAAGCCCTAAGCTTAGACACAAACCTATGGATAACTTCCGGACATTATTGCTCATCAATTTTCCCCAAAAACTTTTGTTCATTTTTACAGTGTCCATTTTATTATTTTCGACTCGCATCTAATTCAACAACAAATTCTGAATAATGCTCATCAGTGCGGCGATGTTGAGTATTGGATCGGTACCAGCGGCAATTTCATCGCCATCCGTCACCCCATCACCATCGGTGTCGGGATTATTTGGGTCAGTACCATTCTGGTATTCCTGTAAATTGGTAAGGCCATCTGGCTCGTTATCTAAGGCAGCATCAGCTGGATTCAGCGGGTCCAGGCCGTTTTTGACTTCCCACCCGTCTGGCATACCGTCGCCGTCGGTATCAGGATTATTGGCCTTTGTACCAATTTGGTATTCGTAGAGATTGGTTAGGCCGTCGTTATCTTTATCGCTGGTGGCATCTGTCGGGTTTAGGCTATTGAGTCCATTAGCCAATTCATAGGCATCCGGTATGCCATCGTTATCGTCATCACCATCGGTGTTGTTGCCGATTCCGTCACCGTCGGTATCCTCAGACTCATTGATGTCATTCGGATACAAATCTTTGTAGTCTGGTACACCATCACTATCACTATCTAGCCAGGTGATGGTAATTGCGCCATTTTGTGGTGCGCCAATGGTAATGGGGCTGTTGTTGTTGCTCATTTCCAACAAGGAAAAGGTCAGCAATGACTGAGCTGAGCTACCTGTGGTGGTACCGCCGGCACTTTTTAAGCGAAACGGTATTTGCAATATTTGGCCACCGCTGAGGGCTGTTTTACCGGCTGCCGGAACGATGATGACGTCCATTTTCCCGGCGACATTATCAACATTAGAAAACTGAACATGCTCACCGGCCAGAGATGGGCCAGCGATAGGCATACCTGCCTCGACAAGCACTGGTGCATAACTCAACGTGAATTTGATGGCGACAGGATTACCTCCCGCCAGCGCCGGGTTGTCTGGTGTGTAATTAACACCAACGGTGACAATGGAGCCTTCAATGCCTGTGGCAGAATCTATCGAGAGCACCGGCGCGGCCCATAAGGGGCTTACTGCCAGTAACAAAACTAGTGTTAATGCATTGATAATGGTTTGTTTTTTCATCGAATAGACTCTTTATTTAATTCGTCTTAAATTATTTTTGTAAATTCAATCATACTTGTGATTGGTGATCACTTTATAAGTAATTGCAAAAAGCGATTACCGTAAAACGCACAAACTTAAAAATTTATCGAGTACACAATGGGGCGAGTGCTAAAACAGTCTGGATTTCTATTATCGTATCCGACAGTAATGGGTAACTTTGACGTTCTCGCCGCCAATAACATTGCATAATATCTATCGCGTTGTTTTTCTGTAATTGTTGGTGACAAAGCAAAGAAGGTGCCACTACACAAGTGATCGGTAGGCATTAACTCCAAGCCAAAATAAATCACGTCATTGTTATATATCTTCACCCAAGCAACTTTTGAGATGTAATTTGCTGTGTATGAAGCCGTACCATTCCCGGCTATCAGGAGCAACACTATAAAAAATAAAATTTTTTTCAAAAACTCACCCTCATAATAAATGTATGTATGTTCTATCTGTCAGGTAGCTTCGCAACCTGACCTACTTCTTTAACCTGCCAATAACCCAGCCGCTGCAAGCTGGATGTTGATTTTCTGATGTGGGCCCTAAAGCTGTAATGTCATTGAGCACCACGCAGGCGGAAATCACTCGACAATTCTGTCGATTATGACAATAAAATGATGCGTTATTTAGACGGGTTACATCAGACGGGTAAAACAAATCAAGCACCGATAACAGTGCCTTCAAGTCATACAAAACGCGGGTGGAAAGGTAGGCAGTGCACCACATTCCCTTGCGTATTGAATAACCTTAGAAGTCCAACTCCCTTAGCCTACAAAACAAGCAACTATTTTATTGAGGTTTATTTAGGTCACTAATGCAGGGAACCCTAAAATACTGGCGCTGCACTGATTTAAACTTCTTATTTTTCGTAATTATGCTTTTTTTGGTGATAATGTGCAATCTTGATTTGTGAGAAAGTCACCTTTTCTCAGTCAATACGTACCGGTGGTTATTATTCGATGATTCAATTCAGCGGGCAAGCACAACATTAGCACATACAGAAATGCTTATGCTTATTATAATGATACACAGGGGCATTCCCTGTCATTTTTTTGTGGCCTCGGCGGGCATACAACCTTAATTCCTGCAGTATCGATTAATTGACTTTATATGTGCTTCATATGTAATAGGTTAATTCTAGTTGGGCGGGTTTGAAACCCGCCCCATGAGCTGTCTATTATGAGTGTATTGAAAGTGTATTGTGAGCGCACTATCAGCTCCAGATATGTTTCTGATAATAGCCGAAGTGTTACAAGACAATATATCTATATATATTCAAATTCCTCTTGGTCTCTGCATTTTTCCACTTTATTATTGGCTACCCGCGTAAGAAAGCTACTCAAGGCGTTATCTAGTGAGGCGGGTTCTGTAAAACTATGATATTCAATATCGGCAATATCTTCCAAATTTTGTAACAAGGTTGTTCTTATTTCCCAGTCATCCATTACAGCGATAAACATGGGTGCGGGGTTTTCAAGTTGAATGTTATAGCATAATTCAAAGGCTGTACTTTCACTTAGGCCGGTACGAATAACGACAATGGCATCACTTTCCTCAATTAAACTAAAGCGG
Source organism: Ectothiorhodospiraceae bacterium (assembly GCA_002401775.2). Classification (GTDB taxonomy): domain Bacteria; phylum Pseudomonadota; class Gammaproteobacteria; order SZUA-152; family SZUA-152; genus SZUA-152. The sequence continues at coordinate 16,414 of NVUB02000103.1, read as the reverse complement.
GTTTTGCGGAAATTTATTGGGGTGAAAGGGATGCCGGTTCGGTCTTCATATGCTTGTTTAAAGTTATCTTTATGATGCGCTTTAGCACCTGCCATGAATTCTATGTCGTAAATTTCACCATCCATTTTCTTAAGCACATCAAGTACGCCTTGAATAACATTCATTTCCTTAACCCCCGCTTCGGTATAGGACTGACGTATTAGTAGCTTAATATTTTGCATCATAAATTTCCTTATTTAATGAAGTGTAGATTTTTTATTAATTCAACTGACATAAAGCCATCCATTGCTATCTGAAGGCTGTATTTTAATGTAGTTTCCTATACCGATGAAACCGCCGGTGGCGCATTAAGTGCCACACAGGTAAATACTCGACAACTCTGTCGGCTATAACAATAAAATGACATGTTATTTGGACGAATGACATCAGGCAGGGAAAATGGATCAGACACGTATGGCACGAAGTTAAGACAAAAACCCCACTCCATCCGTCATTCCGGCGCAGACCGGAATCCAGTGGGTTACCGACCAATAGTGGTTCTAGATCCCGGCCTGCGCCGGGATGACGACAGCATTAGACTTAACTTCGTGCCATTCGGATCAGACACCTATAAAGGTGTCTACAAGTCAGACAGGGCGTAGGAGGTTCGGATCAGTAGGTTCGATACACTACATTCCCTTGCGTGCTGACTAACCTTTAAAAGACCAATTCCCTTTAGCCTATTAAACAAGTAACTATTTATTTGATCATTTATTGGGGCAATTACGCAGAGCAGGCCAAAGTATTGGCGTTGCCCAAAATGGTTCTACCTCTTATTTTTCCTGATTATGCTTTTTTTAAAAGTATTGTGCAATCTTGATTTAGTGCATAACTCTAATTTATAGGTACAGTTTATTGAAATATCTTATCCTGAGAGGCGAATAAAACATTTACAAACCAAAATATGCTTATGTTTACCATTTAACGCGTTGAATGCAACATTATTCTCAGGCGTAACTTACAGTTACGGAAAACATGAAACCCATACTTACAGTTTCGAATGATTCAGGTTTTATGGGGAATTTACATATAATAGAATATTTCTGGATGGGCGGGTTTAAAACCCGCCCCTTACGAAGGATGAATTATCATTGCTGATACATTACTTTGGCGGGTTTTAAGTCGCCTCCATTAATGAATATACTATCCGGTTACAGGAAAAATAATTTACTTGTATTTGAAGTTTTCTCCCCCTTCTCCGTCTACTTGCTTATTATCTGCCACTCGGGTTAAAAAGCTACCCAATGCGTTGTTAAGGGAGGCTGGTTCTGTGAAGCTATGGTATTCAACATCCGCGATATCTTCTAAATCCTGTAATAGGGTTGTTCGGATTTCTCTTTCATCCATTACCGCGAAAAACATGGGGACGGGGTTGTCTAGTTGAATGTTGTAGCATAATTCGAAAGCGGTGCTTTCACTCATGCCTGTGCGGATAACCACAATGGCATCACTTTCTTCAATTAAATTAAAGCGGGTTTTGCGGAAATTAACGGGGGTAAATGGGTTGCCGGTTTCTTCTTCATAGGCTTGCTTAAAGTTATCTTTATTGTACGCTTTAGCGCCGGCTATTAATTCTATTCCATATTCTTCGCCATCCATTTTCTTCAGCAGGTCAAGGATTCCTTGAATGACGTTCATTTCTTTATCGCCTGCTTCTGTATAGGATTGCCTTATGAGTAATTTAATGTTTTGCATTTTAAATATCCTTATTTAATGGCTTGTTTGATTTGATTTTATTTAATTCATTAAGCAAAGCTTAATTTAAATAAAGCCCGCAAATATTGGCCAAAGTTTTATTTGGCGAGTAGTTACTGCTGGCTCATCAGTCGGTCGTTAATCAGTATCCGCGTGGGCACTATAAGACGTGCCCACCCTACGGGGTCGTTTTCAATAATATAGAAACAAGACGTTTATATAGGACAAACGTCAAGTGTTTTCAAGAATTGGGATGATTTTTTAGGGTGAGTCTGATTGCGGTTTGAATATTGTTTGATGTTGGCATGTCGATGCTACTGGCTGGCACTGAGGCAGTCAATTTACTATTTCGAGGGTAATTCATGCACGCCAATTGGCGGTATCCTTTGTAAACGACCATTCTGCATAACAATGATAGCTGTACCCGTTTGAAAGGCTATTTTACGCGCTTGATGTCCCGCTCGCTCTAGAGCAGGAAGCGCTTTGCATAGAAGAGGGTTTTTTGCTTGCTCAATTGGTTTTTTATTCATCATTTTCACCCCAATCTAACAGTGTTGAATGATCAGTAATGTAGGATGTACCCTCTGGGGCATAAAAGCACGTATTGTGTGCCCACGTTCTCTGGTTTCCACGGTCCTCTCTGGGAATCCATATTTCATTCTGTTAATTCACTCACCGTATGCGTTCCCAAGCTTACCGCGTCCTGCTCACGCCCCTCGCCTAAGAGCGTGGGAACGAGGAATAAATGGCAACGCACACATCACCCGTAGGGGTGCCCCTTGTGGGTACCCGGTTTTAATTGTGGATGTTCGAATTTATTGCGTCCGAATTTATTGCGGATTTCCAAACAAGGGCAACCACAAGGGATTGCCCTTACGGGTGATGACTATTACCGCCAGCTTATTTCAATTTTGATTGCCTCGGAGAGTGTCATCGGAGAGTGTCATCGGAGAGTGTCTCGGAGCGATTTCCCCGATTTTATGCGCCCATTTTTTTGGCGCGTTCCTGCCGTGCGGTATTTTCTGTTTCGTGTTGTGCGGCGTTCCAATCGGGGGCGATTTCTGGCCAGCCTGCGAGGTGTTTTTGGACGAGCCCTGATAGGGCTTGTATGTGGTCTGGGCGTTCATTGAGTGCGGGGATGTAGTGAAAGTGCTCGCCTCCGGCGTCGAGGTAGGCATTTTTGTTTTCGACGGTGATTTCTTCCAGGGTTTCCAGGCAGTCTGCTGAAAATCCTGGGCAGACGATATCGACGGATTTTACGCCGTTGCTGCCGAGTTCTCTCAGGGTTTCGATGGTGTAGGGTTTTAGCCATTCTTCGCGGCCGAAGATGGATTGAAAGGTGAGCTGCCAGCGGTCTTCTGTGAGGCCTAATCGTTCGGCGACCAGGCGTGCGGTTTTCTGGCAGTGGCAGTGGTAGGGGTCGCCTTCGGTGAAGAAGCGTTTGGGGGTGCCGTGGAAGGAGAACAATAGTTGTTGCGGCTGTTCTCGCGCTACCCAGCTCTCGCGTATGCTGGCGGCGAGTGCTTCGATGTAGCCGGTTTCGTCGTGGTATTGGTTGATGAATCGCAGCTCGGGCATCCAGCGCCATTGTTTCATTTCGGTGGCAATGGCGTCGAAGGTGGAGGCGGTGGTGCTGCAGGAGTATTGCGGGTACAGGGGCAGGACCAAGACTCGCTTTGCGCCGGCGTCGCGCAGTTTTTGCAGGGCAGAAGCGAGGGACGGATTGCCGTAGCGCATTCCCAGCTCTACGACGACGGGGCCTGGCAGGCGCTGGGCCAGTTCAATCCGTAAGGCTTTGAGCTGACGTTTGGCGATGGCGAGTAACGGCGAGCCTTCGTCTGTCCATACGGTGGCGTAGGCTTTGGCGGAGCGTTTGGGGCGAATCCGTAGTATCAAGCCATGTAGGGCCAGCCACCATATGGGCCGGGGCAGGCTGTCGACGATACGGGGGTCCCAAAGAAATTCGCCTAAATACCGGCGCAAGGCTTCTGAGGTGGGCGCGTCGGGTGTGCCGAGGTTGGTGATGAGTACGCCGGTGGTCATTTGGCTGTTGTGGCTAAATTCTGTGTTTGGCGACTCTGTGTTTCGCGACTGCTCGGTATTTGGCAACGGCTTTGTGTTTGACGACATAGATTCCCTGCTTTCTTGTTTTTTGTTGTTCGTTTTCACGGTGGTTCTGTGCTGTAGCAGTGCTGTAGCAGTGCTGTGTCAGTGCTGTGTCATTGCTGTTTCAGTGCAATATGCGTGACAGACCCGTAATTTGAGGCACAGTATAAACCGCTTAATGAGAATAATCGTGCGATAATTGCGGGATGTCGAATTTGCTCACTACGCCCAGGCAATCCCTGAAAGTCGTTCTCTCCCTCGTCCTTGCTGCCCTGTTGGTCGGCATGGGGCTTTATATTAACCGGCAAACGGCTTCCGTTGATAACTCGGCGCAGGATTCTACCGCGCCTTCTATCGCGCCCATTGAGGCACAGTTGCCGGTGCCCAGGCCGCTGACGCTTTTTCAGCTTACGGCTCATGACTTGAAGCCTTTGGACAATGCGCGTTTGAAGGGCAAGTGGACGTTGCTGTTTTTTGGCTATACTCACTGCCCTGACGTATGCCCGACGACGCTCACGGAGTTGGCGCAGACTGTCCGCTTGCTCGAACCGGCGGTGCTGGCAGAGACGCAGTTTGTGTTTGTTTCCGTAGACCCCAGACGTGATAGCCCGGCTTCTCTTGCCGATTATGTTACTTATTTTGATGAGCGGTTTATAGGGGCGACTGGCAGTATTGATGAATTGGCGGTGTTAGTACGCCAATTGGATTCAAAATTTGCGCTGGGTACTGATCTCGCCGGTGAGCCCATCGTTAATCATTCCAGTGCCATGTTGTTGATCGACCCGCAAGTCCGGTATTATGCGCGCCTCAAAGCGCCACACTATTCCGAAGAGATTCAGGCACAATATCTGGCGCTTCGGAAAGCGTACCTGGGGCGGATTTAAGGTATAGCAAATGTCACTGCTGTCCCGTTAACGTGATATGTATCGCGGCTGAACAGACAAAGTGCTTAGCTATCCGATTGCTTTGTAATATTGGAGACATGAAAACCAAGAATACCCCTCCGTCATTCCGGCGAAGACCGGAATCCAGTGATTTCAACGGCCTCCTAGATTCCGGCCTTTATGCCCCAGAGAGTATTCGCCGGAATGACGGAAAAAGGTTTAATGGAACAGCAGTGAGCAAATGTCTGCAAACAGTGAGTGCTCCCCGTTAATAAAATGTCGCACGTCGGTCGCATGTCGTATTTCATTGGTTTAAGTTTATTGGCTTAAGTTAACGGATTGAGTTCATTGAATTAGCTTCACGGGCTTAAGTTAACGAATCAAGTTCATTGAATTAAGTTAATCACTTATTAGGGCAGGTGGCAGGATTAATGCACTTGAACATGAGCTAGAAACATGAAATGGCACCTCTCTTTCGTCATTCCGGGCTTGACCCGGAATCCAGTAGCATCAACGACATTCTGGATGCCGGGTCAGGCCCGGCAAGACGATAATAAGTGATCGGGATAGCCCTGAACTAATGGCGCTGAACTACTAGCGCTGAACTACTAGCACCACATTAATAGCACCGAACTAACCGTCTTTATGAGTAAGCTTGTTTGTAAACCCGGTCTTTAACCCAATCAGTAGAGTACCTTATGAAATTCCCTTCACTTTTTATCCTTTTTATTGTGTTGTTATCGTCTGCTGCAACAACGGTTTTTGCCGAACCTGACGGCGTTGAAGTGCATGATGCCTGGGTACGGGAAGCGCCGCCGAATGCCAGTGTGATGGCTGCCTATCTGACGTTGCACAACCACTCTGACAAGGGCCGGACGATGGTTCGCGCTGAGTCTCCTGACTTTGAAAAAGTTGAAATGCACCGTACGGAGCAGCATGAAGGAATGACACGCATGGTGCCGGTTTCTCGCGTGATGTTAAGCCCCAATGGCAGTGTCAGTTTTCAACCCAGAGGGATGCATTTGATGTTGATGAAGCCCAAAAAGAGGCTTAAATCCGGGGATTCCATAACGCTTTCACTGTTTTTTACGGATAAAACGTCCATGCTTATTTCCCTGCCCGTTAAAAAAGTGGCCGGTAAAGATGATCATTCTATGCATGACATGCACACTGCCCCTCTCACTGACTCACACAAAGACATGCACTCTCATTAATACGATAATGGGGTGTTCTACCGGTATTTGGCGATGAAACACCGGCATTGATTGCCTGAATGTGAATGAAACCAAGACTCCATCAACCTAAAGCTTACGCTTAAACAATAAGAAATTAACGATGCCTTCTCCCAGTACAACGCCTAACATAACGCCTAACACAACGCCTCGACCTGAAAAAAGTGCCAGTTTCTCTGACTATGCGAAAGCATGGCCGATGTATTTGCTGCCTCACCATGCGTTATCGCGCATTATGCATGCCGTTACCCGTAGCGAAATTCGCTGGTGGAAAACGGCGTTTACGCGCTGGTTTGTGAAAAAATTTAAAGTGGACATGAGTTTGGCGCAGGAGCCAAACCTGGACACGTATAAAAGTTTTAATGCTTTTTTCACCCGTGCGCTGCGCAGTGATGCGCGCCCCGTTATTGCTGACCAACACCTGCTGGCCTGCCCCGTGGATGGTGCCATAAGCCAGTTGGGCGATATCGTGAATGGGCGCATTTTTCAGGCCAAAGGCCGCGATTACACATTGCTGGAGTTATTGGGTAACGACAGTAAACAAGCACAGCATTTTGAGGATGGCCGCTTTGCGACCATTTACCTTTCACCGCGAGATTATCACCGCATCCACATCCCTCTTAATGGCAAACTCACCGCGATGACGCATATCCCCGGCCGCTTATTCAGCGTCAGCCCTTCTACTGCCCGTGCGGTACCACGCCTGTTTGCGAGAAATGAACGTGTCGTCGCCTATTTTGATACGGATAATGGCCCATTTGCCATGGTGATGGTGGGAGCGATATTTGTCTCAAGCATTGATACGGTATGGGCCGGAGAAGTCACGCCCCCCATGGGCACTAAAATTCGCCACTGGCAATATGACAGCGCAAACCCCGCACACCACTTTAGCAAAGGCGACGAAATCGCACGTTTTAACATGGGCTCAACCGTCGTAATGTTGCATGGTAAAGACTGTATTAAGTGGCTGGAAAACCTAGAAGCGACTGACCATGTGGAAATGGGGCAGGCTATTGCGGTTAAGGGCTAGTGCTTAGTGCTTAGTGCTTAGTGCTGAGGTCTGAGGTCTGAGGCCTGAGGCCTGAGGCCTGAGGTCTGAGGTCTGAGGTCTGAGACTTGCGGCGTGGCATTTTTGTTCATCTAGAATATCCGTGCTCGATCAGGCTGTTGCGTCATGGTGCTGCGCAACATGACCTACGGAATTTGAAGAGTAAGTGCTTTCTGAAACATTGGTGGTGACTGATGGTTTGGACGGATTTGAAACCCGCCCCCACGGTGAGTTTTACATGCCGGCATGTATGTTGTAGGAGGTTTTCGTAGGTCATGTTGCGCCGCTACGTGACATTTTACGATGAACTAATTTCAGTGCTCCATATTTGTTTCTAACTCTGCATAGGTTGTGGGAGAGAATCCCGCGCAAGGTGATGCCTTACGGCATGTTGTCAGGTAACGGCGTAACCTGGCCTACGACGCCCTTTGGGTGGGCTTTCTGAAACATTGGTGGTAGTTGTGGTGGTAGTTGTGGTGGTAGTTGTGGTGGTAGTGGCTGCGGGTTTGGGCGCGAATGATCCCCACAATTATCGCGGCTGAGGCCGCTCCCACAGGTTAAGGGCTAAAATAGTTTCAAGGTTTTTTTACGGAGTCCTTTGTCCTTAGCACTTGTATTAATCCCTTAGCACTCAGCACTTTCTCTTCAAGCGCTCAGCATTTTCTCTTCAAGCCCTCAGTATTATCGCTTCAAGCACGCTGTCTACACATGGTCTATGCTGTGGTTAGTGCATTGAATATGAGGAGTTTGCTATGGCTGAAACTACCAATCTTTCAGAAAAACCTATCCCTGAAGAACCCGAAAACATTGCTTGTAGTATTTGTTTGGCGGAGATTCCCGAATCTGTTGCGGTCAGTAGTGAGGCTGACGACTATACCCAGCATTTTTGTGGGATTGATTGTTATACAATATGGCGTTCTGAGGATAATACCGATCTCTCTTCCCCCTCTTCTTCAGATTCATCTTCTAAAGCGTCGCTTAGCGCCGTCGTACCCTAAGTCAAGCCTGTATGGGGGGGCAATGAGAGGGGTCTGAAGCATATAGCCGTGTATTGATGCTTTACGCTTATTCGTTGGCGGCTTGTTGGTGTGCCATTATTTCCTGCAAGGAGCGGAATACGCCGGTATCGAAATTGCAAAACTTGAAGCCTACGCCCTCTACGGCTAATCGGGTTACTCGGGCATGGATATTGTGCTTGGTGCCCTGGCTCTGTGATTGCAGACAAAAGACGAGGTCAACGTCTGTTTCAACCTGAAGGCCGGTTGCATTATCGGTTGCCAGAAAAGCCCCGCCTAAGCCGATATTGGCAGAGTGGCCAGCAACCAGTAGCTCGCCGTGCTGATAGATATCAACATTAACATTTAACGCTTTTCGTTCACTCCAACGCTTTTCCATAAATTTTTCCATCTAAATCCCGGGATTCATTAACCATCTATTGGTGAATCCCTCCAATTATCGACGCACACCTGAAAAAGAGTTATCGCACTGGGAGTCCTATCTCAGCTCTTATTATCTAAAGGTCATTCTAAATAACTTTAGATAACTAACACTAATTCATGTGCAATTTGCAGGCCAATTCCTCCGGCTCAAAAAAAATGCTCAGAAAATCAGCAGGTTAATTCTCATACCCATTATTGTTTCGTGCACATCCCACTCTCATAGCACGCTACTGTAAAAATTTTCGACACTTTTAAGCACAATATAGCTGTAACCAAAACATAGGTTTAACCACAACATAGTATTGTCCTGCCAAATAGTTTTGACCTCATTAGGTTTGACCAAAAGTTAGACTAAAAAAACGATTTGATCAATAAATAACAAGATACTCACTTAACGTGCTTGAAAAACAAGGCCCTTGAAGGTATCCATAGGGTCGACACTTTTTACCGCTCGTTTTTAACGTAAAAAGTCCTCGCTGATAATTCACCGTTAACTAACTGCGTAAATAATCAAAGGCTAGGACATCTTTTATACGGTTTTCCTTGGTCAGTACCATTTGCAGGCGATCCATCCCCAGTGCGACGCCGGCACAATCTGGCAAACCGGAATGCAAGGCACTGAGTAAACGCTCATCAATAATCATCGGTTCCTGCCCCTCAGCCCGGCGTTGGACTAACTCCGCTTCAAAACGCTGACGTTGCTCGTCGGCATGTTGCAGCTCATGGAATCCATTCGCTAGCTCCACTCCTTCATGAAACAACTCAAACCGTTCAGCCACCGGAGGATTACCCGGTTGTATGCGTGCCAGTGCAGCTTGACTCTCGGGGTAATGATAGACGAAGCACAAATGCCCTTGGCCCAGGTGTGGCTGTATGCAATGGCTCATGAGTATGTCCAGCCATGCGTCGCGTTCATCGTCGGCCAATCCGCAAACCTCTGGCACCGCGTTTTCTTGTGCACAGACTCGCAGGTTTTTTGCGGTGGCGGTATGCGGATCAATACCTAATGACTGCTGAAAGCATTCGTGATAGGTAATGAACTGGCTTTCGCCTAATTCGACCTTCCCGGCCATTAAAACTTTCACAAGAGAATCCACGTCCCTCATGAGGCGGTGGTGGTCAAAACCAGGCCGGTACCATTCCAGCAGCGTGAACTCTGGGTTGTGGTGGCGCCCGATTTCGCCTCGGCGAAAGGCTTTGCATATTTGATAAATTGGGCCAATGCCTGCGGCCAGGAGGCGTTTCATGGCGAATTCGGGGGAGGTGTTAAGATAACGGTGGCGTTGCGATGAGTCCGTGTCTACTACGGTAAAGCTAGGGATATGGGGGTCGGTCACCCCTGCGCTGGCCAACAAGGGTGTTTCGACTTCCAATACGCCTTGCTCGGCAAAATAGCCTCTTAGGCGTGACAATAACTCTGCCCGCAAGCGCAAAGCTTCCGGGCTAGCCGATGGCCGCCAGTCTTCGTTTGAAGCTGGGGGTTGTGAAAAAGGTGGTTTAGTGGCTTCAGCCATAGCGTCTTTCGCCGTACGCCGCTAACATTGCGCGGTAGGAAATGGGCTAACTTTTAACCCGTCCAACGTATTCACCGTTGCGGGTATCAACTTTAATCATTTCGTCGACTTCAATAAATAACGGTACCCGCACTACGGCTCCAGTCTCTAAAGTGGCGGGTTTGATGCCGCCCTGCGCGGTGTCGCCCTTGAGGCCGGGGTCGGTTTCAGTAATACGCAGTTCCACAAAATTGGGCGTGGCGATGGCAATGGGCCGGTCATTCCAGGTGGTGACTTCACACATGTCCTGTTCTTTTAGCCATTTATTCTGATCGCCGATGGCGGCGGCATCTGCACCGACTTGCTCAAAGGTTTCAGGGTGCATGAAGTACCAAAATTCGCCATCGTTGTAGAGGTATTGCATGTCGGTGTCCATGACATCAGCACCGGGTAACGATTCGCCCGATTTGTAAGTACGCTCTACGACACGCCCGCTAATCAAATTACGCAATTTGACACGGGTAAAGGCCTGGCCTTTACCGGGTTTGACCATGTCTACGTCGATCATGGAACAGGGGTCGTTATCCACCATGACTTTCAGGCCATTTTTAAATTCATTGGTTGCGAAATTAGCCATTTCTACCTCGATCTGGGAACATTCATTTTTTACATAGAGTTAACTTAAGCGCTAACTAAAGATTTAGCTGAAAAATGGCACACGTTATTCTATCCACTTACCGTACAGACACGCGAGAGCCGCCGTATGATACCGCTTACCGCCCATCTTTGTCAGTTATCCTCCTTTAAATTAGAAAATCAATCCGAAAAAAATTCCGTATTGATGTCAATAAATGGTGAACTCACTATGAATCAATATTCCAGCTACCCATATTCCAGCCACCCATGCTCCAGCCACCAATACTCAGAGAACAGCCTTTGGCAAGCAGAGCTGGCCAGTGCCATTAAAGACCCCGCTGAATTACTAAAAGAAGTTAGACTCTCCCCTAGCGACATCCCCGGCGGGGTCGACCTTGACCAGCCATTTCCGCAACGTGTGCCTCGCAGTTATGTGGCCCAGATTCAACCGGGGGACCCCGATGACCCTTTGCTTTTGCAAGTATTGCCGCAGTCTATTGAGTCATCCTTTCAAACCGGTTTTCTGCAAGACCCGGTGGGCGATAAAGACGCGGCGGCCAGTCCCGGCCTTTTGCATAAATATCACGGACGGGTATTGTTAATTACCACCGGAGCCTGCCCTGTGCATTGCCGATATTGTTTCCGGCGCCATTTCCCTTACGCTGAGAATCGCCCCGAGAGTCGAGATTGGGGGGCTGCAATTGAGTACATTGCGAGCAATCCGGACATTAATGAAGTTATCCTCAGTGGTGGTGATCCTTTATCCCTGAGTACAGGGCGTTTGCAGGACATTTCTTGCGCGTTGAGGGACATCCCCCATTTGAAACGTCTGCGGATTCACACTCGTATGCCCATTGTGCTGCCCGCGCGCATCGATACTGATTTTTTACATTGGCTGTCTTCGTTACCCTGGCAACTCGTAATGGTCACTCATTGCAACCATGCCAACGAACTTGGCCCTGAGGTGAAAAATGCATTGGCCGCACTTCGAGCCACCGGTATTACCTTGCTCAATCAAACGGTTTTGCTGAAATCGGTGAACGACAACGCCAATACCCTGAGTGATCTTAGCGAGTCTTTATTTGCGGCGGGCGTACTGCCTTATTACCTGCACCTGTTGGATCGCGTACAGGGCGCCGCCCATTTTGAGGTGGACGAAATAACCGCGTGTAACATTATGCATAAATTGCGCGCGCAGCTCTCAGGATATTTGGTGCCACAATTGGTTCGTGAAACGGCGGGAAAACCCTACAAAATACCGGTTACAACCGCAAGATGACTTTCGATTGAAATAACCTGAGCCACATTCGCCAAAAATTCGCTAAGGTGTTGAGAAGCCACTAAAGTGCGTGAAGATATTGCCGAAATATCTACTGGACCTGTATAGAATTCGATCGACCGTAAGCCACATACTTTATGCCTAGCAGAGTATTATGGTGTTTTGGCTGAGGCGTCGTATACTCTCTTTCAGGAAATATCAGCGACCATGCCGTTATTTGACACTATTGTCCGGCAAAATGTCCGGCAAAATATCGATCTAGGAGTAAACGTGGCCAGCAACATGCCAGAGGGATTGCTCAATATCCCGGAACAATTTAAACCAGGTGCCGATTCATTTGAGAGTCGCCCCAAACACGTTGAGGCATGGATTGCCGCTCTGCCCATGGCAAACACCGGTGAAAGTGCTCGTCAAATTTTTAACGCGCTACGCGAAATGAATCGCCTGGAGATACCGGCAACCGATCGCCACAAATCCCTGGAACTGTTACGCGGGCCAGTGTTGCACATTACAGCTGTACTAAAAAAACACTACATTAACCAAAACTTGCCTCTCTCACCGAAAAACCAGAAGATTGCAGAGTTGGCTATCCAACTTAATTCAGAAATGGCTATTGGTTACAAGTCGGTCATTCACGACAAATTAGCCAAGACCTTTCCCAGCCTGGGTAACAAAACCCTGACGGTATGCCTGCACCGCGCCATTCGATATCTCAGTAATGTCCTGCTGTGTTCTTACCAGATTTATATTCAACACCCGGAAAATGTCTGGCTGCAAGTACACCATTTGTATCTTCATGCAGAAGCCAATAATTTGCATACCAATCAGGTTAAAGACCATGCAGAAAATGATGCTTTCCATGATGGCAGTATTGCCGATGCCTACAAACAAATTTTGTTGTTAGCCCTAGCAGGCCCTTATCGGCTTCGCCAACACGTCACTGAATCCGTTTATGTTGCACTGGAAAGCTGGGTGAGCAGCACTCACATTACGCCCTTCGGTGAGATTCAAGATGATGCCTATGCGTTCACCATCAATATGAACACCGATGCGGCGCCCGGTTATTTTAGAGACGATGGCACGGTTAATCCCATTTTTTGTCGTACCATTGATACCAGTGAGCTCGCTCAAAAAATTAGCACCACCATACTTTCTGCAGGCGAAGGCACTAAAAAAATACCGGAAGATGTCCAAAAACGCTTAATGGTGACCTGGAGTGGAAAATCCCACCGGACATTCCCTCGCACCACAAAAAGCAATGAAATCGCCATTACCTTGGGGTTAAGCGCCACTCACCACTATATTGATGAAATCATTCGTCCTCTCTTAAAAGACCCTACGGCAACGTGCCCGATGGCAACAAACGCATTGCAATCCATTCTACCGATCACCAGCCAGGATAAAAATGTAGAAGAGGATGAAGATTTCATACTCGACCAGCGCGCCCAATACACCAGTGCACCGGTATTTGGCATTAGTAACCTGGACGACCATACCCCTGACATTTGGGACCCGGATTTCACCTACCGCGCGAACAACCCGTCGTACAATTCCAGTAATAATAGCGAAGAAGACGCTGATAAAAAGCCGTCTCTGTATGCCTACACGCCCTTGCCCTGCAAAGGAATCAATGAAAGTGCCGGCGGCTATTGTTTGTTAGGTTATCTAGTCTATGGAAAGGACTCTCAAAAAGTACAGGTCGGTGAGTTGGTCGGGATTCGCGATAACATCGACACCAATAGCACTCAGCTCAGTATCGGCATTATCCGGCGCATTAAAAACTGGAAAAATGGCCTGGAACTCGGCATTCAAAAACTGGCACCCTGTGCGGATGCCATCGCCTTGTCTTCACTGCCCAAGGGCGACGAGTCTGAAAAGTACCAACGCAGCCTGGTTTTGCCGCAATTATCCGGCATTGACCAACCTGCCACGCTAATCACACATGCCTGGCATCAGACAAATGACAAGCTGATCGCCAATGTGCACGGACATCGCACCCAGATAAAACTCACCAAACAACTGGAAACTACCGGCGTTTTTTCCCAGTTTGAATTTTCAGTCCTCGAAAATATCACGCCCCCCCAATCAAAGCCTGACACACTGAAAGCCGTGGATTCAGCGGATGAGTTTAATGATGTTTGGACGCTGATCTAGGAAAAATGACAGTTTAGGAGTATTTTAGAGACACTACTCAACAAAAAGTACGGCCGAAGACGACATAAATACAATAATAATTTCGTAAAACCGATTTATAGGAGCTGCTTTTGGATAACGGGAATGTCATCCGTCCTCTCATACTGGAAGAGTCTGCAAACGATGCTGAAGCACTGGCCAGCGCGTTGCGAAACGCCGGCTTTGCGGTGCGTTACAAACATATTGAAGATGCCGAAGACTTGCAGGAAGCATTGGAAAGTCAAAAATGGGATCTGCTGTTAGCCGCCCAGCAAGTGGGGGACTTTGCCGCCTCCCAGGCCTTATCCATCATCAAAAACAGCGGTAAAGACATTCCCTGTATCATTTTTGGCAGTGAACGATCAGATACCCTGGTCACTGAACTGGTCAACTCGGGTGCCGCTGACTTCGTCTCTGAAGATGCGCAGGAACACCTGTTATTAGTCATCAAAAGAGAAATAAATAACCTCAAAGAACGGCGCGACCATCGGCGCTGCAAAGCCCTCTATAACGAGAGTGAAAAAAGAAATCGTACTCTGCTCGACAGTTCGCGGGACCCTATTGCCTATATTCACGAAGGCATGCACATTTACACTAATCAAAGTTACCAGGATATTTTTGGTTACGACGATATAGAAGAACTGGAAAGCGTCCCCATCATGGATCTCATTACCCCTGATGAGCAGCAAAGTTTTAAAGATGTTTTGCGCAGCATCAGTAACGACGAGCCACCGCAAGAGGCTATTGAATACCAGGCGGTCCGTGTCGATGGTGATACGTTTACCGCAACTATGGGTTTCTCCCGTGCCAGTATTGACGGTGAATCCTGCACACAGGTAATGATCCACCGCAAGAGCAATAACAAGGCGCTCGAAAAAGAAATAGAGCAATTACGCCAACAGGATCTATTAACCGGTTTGTATAACCACCAATACTTCATGGAACAGGTACAAGTCGCCGTCGACAACGCCAATAAAAATGAAGAACGCAGTGCGCTCATCTACATTGAGCCTGATAATTTCAAAAACATTAAAGACACGCTCGGCATTGCAGAAAGTGACATCGTATTATCCGACATTGCCACCTATATACTGAAACTAATGCCAGAAGATGCCTTAACGGCTCGCTACGCCGGCACTATATTTGCGGTCTTGCTTACGGGCCCCTCTCATAAGCACGTGGTCAAGTTAGCGAACACTATTTGTGTCGGTATGGTCGAAAAAATATTTGATGTCGAAGGTAAGACGGTAACCACAACCTGCAGCGTGGGTGTGTCAACGATATCGGAAACCACACCCGACGCCAAAAAAGCCATCGCTCAAACCGAAGCTGCCGCGCATGTCGCCAAAGAAAACAATGGTAACCATGTGCATGTTTTCACCATGGAAGATGAACTAGCGACTCAGGAAGCTGACAAACGCATCGTTACATTGCTTAACCTGGCGCTCAAAAACAATCGTTTCATACTGCAATACCAGCCCATCGTCAGTTTACATGCTGAGCCCGGTGAGCGTTATGAGGTCTTGTTGCGCTTACTGGACCAGGATGACACCATCATTATGCCAGGCGATTTTATGACCGCCGCCGAGCAAGCAAATCTCATGGTGGAAATAGACAAATGGGTCATAAAAGGGGCTGCTAAGGCACTTTTGGAAAAACGCAAAATTGGCAAAGAGATTCAGTTCTTCATCAAACTCTCTTCAGAATCGTTGTGTGAACCCAGCCTGTTAGTATGGATCAGCAAACTACTGCAGGCCGCTCGTTTGCATGGCGACAGCTTGGTATTTGAAGTCAGCGAACAAACGGTACTCGAAAACCTCAAGGCAGCAAAAATCTTTTCTGATGGACTCAAACAATTGCACAGTCACCTCGCCATTGACCATGCCGGCAAAGAATCTGAGGACCTCTCATACATCAAAAACTTACATTTGCGCTACCTTAAAGTGGATGGCAGCCATATCAATAATGTTTCCAGTGAAGACAGCCAGGACATTATTAAAAGAATTGCCGAAGTTGGCCGTGAAAATAATATCCTCACCATCGCTGAACATGTACAAGACCCTGCTTGCCTGGCCATCTTGTGGCAACATGGCGTAAACTTCATCCAGGGCTATTACTTGCAACAGCCCGAAACTAATCTGGATTACGACTTTACCAGTAACGAGTAATGATACCGACCTGAAACTGTAATTTCCACGACCCTCCGTGGGAATCCATGCCGAATCTGGAACATTATCACCTGCGCGGGCTGTTTCTACCCTAACGTTGCATAAAATAGCGTACTTTGAACATGCCTCAGAAGTGGTGCAGTTGCTTATGATTTGAGGCCGTCAGCGACATGGATGTCGCTGTCGAGCTTACAGGGATGTATTTACGCGTGCCTCAAATTAT
>NVUB02000102.1 GCA_002401775.2 Ectothiorhodospiraceae bacterium | reverse complement strand
ATTGTGGGTGTGAGTCCGATGATCCAGAAGTGTTCTTTTTCCTGGTCGATGATGTCTTCGCGCAACAGCACTTTTTGCATGATGGCGTAGACATCTTCGGAGTTTATAATTTTGATTTTTTGTTGGTCGGTGAGTTTGATGTTCATGGGGTTTGGGGTGTTTTTTTTGGCTGTATTTTTGGAGTAAGTTTTTGTCGGTTGGCGGTTTCACGTAGCGGGGCATTTTAAGGGCCATTTTAGGCGTAACGCTCGCTACAGTAGGCTAAGGAGGTTAGCATATTTATGTTACGTGCTCTATTTTTTGGGTTGCTCGGTATTAGTCTGCAAGCCTTTCTGTAAGCCTGTTTGTAAGGTAAGGAATACGATCCTTGAAAATTGGGGGTTTTTACTGGTTTTCTGGATACCGGCCTTTATGCCCCAGAGGGTATGCGCCGGTATGACGAGGGGGGAGGACGGAGCGATGTATGCATTCCCACGCGGAGCATGGGAACGAGATATGGTATTTTTGTGGCGGTCTCGAAAAGGGCCTTTCTGGTTGCCATCCATTTATTCCCTCTGGGGCACAAGTAACGTAAAGGTCTCAAGTGCCTCAGTGGCTATCCGCCGGAAAGGTCGGGGGGAATTAACGCGTCGGTACTGGTTTGGAATGTTTTGCTTTATTCTTCCAACACGCCCAACACGGTATCCCCTAACTGTTCTCGCAGGATGTTGGTGACTTCTCCCATGAACTCTTTGTTGAGCATGGCGCGTTCTTGGGTTTTTATGTCGAGTGGCCATTGTGCTTTGCCACGGACTTGGTTGTTTTGGTCTAGCAGTTCTACAAATAAGGTGCCTTGTTCTCTAAACCAGCCTTGCTGCCATTTCATGCCGGAGCGTTCGAGGGTGGTTTTGAGTTCAAGGCTTGCGGTCATACCGGTGGATAAATAACCGGCGGCGTCTAGGCCACGTACGACGGCTGAATTTAATTGGCGGTCTTTTCCGTTGCGGGGTTTTACATCAATACTGCTTAATAATGACTTTAGGTGTACTTGTAGTTCTATTTTTGACCAGATGGCATCGTCGGCCTTTGTATCATTACCCAGTGTGCGCAACGCCAGCAGTAAATCGGCCCGTTGTTGCTGTGTATTGAGGGCGGCGTGGGTCGAGCGGATTTTCAAAAAGTAATCTGAACCTTGGGTCGCGGCAGTGATTAATTGTTTTGTTTTGTCGTCGAGCTCGGTGAGCTGTTGTTGCAGTACCGCGACGGTTGAGCCTCGCTCGATCACCACCAGGGCAAAATGCTGTTGCGCCGTTTTGTCATGCCAGGCGTCGACGACTTTGGCCGATTGCACAAGACTGGCATAGGCGGTTGATGTTTTTTGGGAAGGCTCGGTTAAGGATGGATCAGGGGCAGGAAGCCCCGGTAATGTTTTTGCCAATGCAGCACGCGCATCTTCTGCGGCTAGGGCCAGGCTGTTCGCATTGCCTTTGCCAACAAAATATCGGGCAGTGGTGTATTTTTCGCTGGCGCCGGTAACCCATTCAGGCTGGCGCTCTGCATCAAATTTTACGCGGGGCGAACAGCCGATGAGCAATGCGCTGAGCAATGGTGCCCACAACAACACCCATAACAAAGACTGTGCCGTATCCGAATTCGCCAGACACTCTGTCCTGGATTTTTTTATTGTTCGCGTCATTGCCCCTCCCCGGTGCAGCCATTGACACTTCTTTCTCTGACAACTGAAGCTGACGATTGAATCTGGCGACTCAATCTGTAGCCGTTCTCAGTAGCCGTTCTGGTTTGTTGCTGCCTGAATCATTCTTCCGTTTTGGCGATGCGGTCAAAAATACTGTCGCCTTCACGGAAAATAAACCCTCTCAGACCGGAATGTAGTTTCACGTTATTGTTTAACACGTCCCACACTTGTCGCATGTCGACTTCGGCAATGGAATAAATGACCTTGGAGCTTTTATCCTGCCAATGCCCGACAACTTCAATTCCGGTTAAATCAATGGATGAAAGATGCTCAATCTGCTTGGCAACAACCCGTTCAGTGAAGCCAGCGGTGTCTGCATCGCCGGTGGCGATAAAGTCACGCGATACAATTTCAATATAGGAGGCGAGGATTCGGGTAATTTCTTCACGGGCACGGTTATCGGCCGTGGATGTTTGTAGTGAAAAATCACCCAGCGCCGGGGCAGATCCGACGCCGTGGAACCGCCGTCCCTCTTTGGAGGTAATAATGCTGCTACCTTCGTTCACCCATAATGGAACTCCATTCGCATCAGCGGCTAGATTCAGGTCCGTTGTGCTTGCACAAGCCAACAAACTGCTCATCCATACCAGCAAAAGGGACGTTTTCCAAACAGTGTTCACATGACGCACGCCTTTGCCCCATTTTTTGTTTTTCATTACGATTGCTTTATCTAACTCAATTTTACCTAAAACACTTTTCCGTACGTGAGGTGCATTGTCACATGCACCTAAGAGACGATTTTCCATCTTCTTTCTCCCGCCGTTCCTTTGGAACGCGCTATTTACTTCCACGACAAACCCCATGTATAGAATACAACATCAAACCCTGAGCTGCATATTAAGTAATCGACATTACTGATAAAAAGATGTGGTTTGCCCCCCCGCCAGAGAACTTAAAAACAACAACATTCCCGCTAAATCATTGAAAGAGAATAACTTATTACACAAATTTCGCTCCACGCATAATTCTAAATAAAAATATTCAGGCCGTGCTTTATTGGTAAAAAGTTATAGGTGTTGGTTAAATTAAAATGGCGGGTGTGTTAAATGACGGGGGTATTACGGATTAACGACATTAATTACCCTTAAAGGTATCCCTGAACTTATCCCTGAACGGGTTTCCTTTACACAATAAAAAGCCACACGAGCGTCACCCGTGTGGCTTTTATTCGGCCACCGACGACATGCCGGTGGCCAATAATTGCGGTAATCGTCCGGCTTTTAGTCCGGTTTAGAAGCTGCTGTTTTCTATCTGTTTATCCCAATATTCTGCTTTTTTCTGATCCTGGGCCAAACCAAACCAGCCTTCACGGTAGGCGACGGCCAGAAATTCCTGTGCTTTGGAGTAACCGTTTTCGGCGGATTTTTGATACCAGCTGACGGCCTTCCCTTCATCCAGGTTTACGCCTAGCCCACGGTGATACATTAACGCCAGATTGAACTGGGCCAGTGCATCGCCTTGTGAAGCCAATGGCTGCCATTGCTTGGCGGCCGTGGTGTAATCGCCTGATTCAGAGGCCAAAAACCCTAGATTATACCCGTTACTATCCTGCGCATAGACCGGATTTACAGCGGTACCTGCGAGCAATACCAATGAAATTCCAGCAGCACGAACGACGAGTTTTTTGATCATTACAGTCTTCCTTAAAGGTGTTTGTGACAGCGGTCCATTACAGCTGTCTGACAAACACACTATCGGACTGATTCAGATGCCCTGTGTGACGGTGTTCACAAAGTCCTCACTCACATAAATTGTGCTAATACGCCAATGTGCGCCATTGCGCTCAAGGTGCTCAAAGTGCTCAAAGCGAAGCCAGCATCCACAGGCCTAACAGGGCCAGGAACCCGGCAAAGATTTTTTTTAATGTTGCGGTTGGAAGGCGATGCGCCAAACGGGCTCCCAACGGTGCAAACAAGACGCTGGTGACGGCAATGCCGAGTAATGCTGGGCCATATACGTAGCCTACCGATGCCGTTGGCAGTGCCTCATGCCCCCAGCCTAGAATAATGTAACTCAGTGCGCCCCCCACGGCGATGGGGAGTCCGCAGGCCGCCGAGGTGCCTACTGCCTGTTGCATACGAACCTTGCAGGCATTCAGAAAAGGTACCGTTAATGTGCCGCCGCCTATACCGACCAGTGCGGATACCGCGCCAATTACACCGCCGACCAAGCCCATGCCCATGCGCTTGTCTAAAAAGCCTGGCAAGGCCTGTTGAAAAGATTGCGATGGGCGGCTGAGGCTGAAACTCATCTGTGCTGCCACTAACAGCTCAAACAGCCCAAAGGTGATTTTTAGCGCATTTTGGGGCATGACGGAGGCTAGTGCGGCGCCCAGCCACGCCCCTAGCAGAATGCCAGGCGTTAACCGCCACACCACTGGCCACAATACGCTGCGGCGCAAATGGTGGGCGCGAATGGAAGACAGGGAAGTAAAAACGATAACGGCTAATGAGGTGCCAATGGCCAGTTGTACTATTTGTGACCCGCCAAGCTGGGTACCCCCGGAAAACTCAGGCTGCCACAGAAACACCAGTACCGGCACAATAATCAGCCCACCCCCCACGCCCAGCAACCCTGCCATAACACCGGCAAAGGCTCCTAACAATGCGTAAGCCACTACTATATCCACACGGTGCTGCCCCCAATATCATTAAGTTAAGTCGCTTATTCTAATTGTTGTAGGATGATGTGAGTGCGCATATTCCAGAACATCGCCCATGTTGTTGGGGTTGTTGGGGTTCCTGCGTCACCGCCAACCTACAATACAACGCACTTTTGTTAACTTAATGACACGGTGCTGGCCCCAATATTATTAAGTTAAGTCGCTTATTCTATTGGTTGTAGGATGATGTGAGTGCGCATATTCCAGAACATCGCCCTTTTTGTTGGGGTTGTTGGGGTTCCTGCGTCACCGCCAACCTACACTACAACGCACTTTTGTTAACTTAATGACATTGGTGCGGTCCCGTTACTATTATCGTCTTGCCGGGCCTGACCCGGCATCCAGAATGTTGTTGTAGTGGTCACCCGTAATACTGGATTCCGGGGCAAGCTCGGAAGGACGAAAGTGAGGGTGAGGGCGAAAGTTCAGTCAGAATGACGTTAAAAAAACCGTAACGATGCCGAGGATGCGCTGGCCTGCACCCCGTCGTCATCCAATAACACGGGTACCGGTTTGGCCAGGTGGAAGCCTTGCCCATAATCGACGCCAATAGCCTTCAGCTCTGCCATCACTGAGGCGCTGGTGACATATTCAGCCACGGTTTTAATGCCCATGATGTGGCCAATTTGATTAATCGCTTCTACCATGGCCCGGTCTATGGGGTTGTTGTCGATGTCTTTGACAAAGATGCCATCGATCTTCAAATAGTCCACCGGCAGGTTTTTGAGGTAACTGAATGAACTCAAGCCACTGCCGAAATCGTCCAGGGCAAAACGACAGCCGCGATTTTTCAGCTCGGTAATAAAGCGCATGGCTCGGCTCAAGTTAGCGATGGCGGCGGTCTCGGTGATTTCAAAACAAACACGATCCGGCTCTACGCCGGACTTGGTTAATTCCGCTAACACAAACTCCAGGAAACTGGACTCGCACAGCGATTGCGCGGACAAATTAATAGAATAAGACACCAGTTGCGCGGATTGCATACCGAGCAATTGCAGTGCATGGGACACCACCCAACGGTCGACGGCGGGCATCAGGTGGTAGCGTTCAGCGGCCGGTAAAAATAAATTGGGGGTGACTATTTCGCCATTTTCGCGCCGCAAGCGTAATAGGATTTCACTGTAACGAAATCCTGTATCTGCATCGTCAGCCAGGGGCTCTATACGCTGATGAAAAAGGACAAACTGGTCACGTTCCATTGCTTCCCGAATTTGTTGCAGCCATTGCATTTCGCCTTTGTGCCGGGTCAGCGCCAAATCGTCACGTTCAAAAACATGTACCCGGTTACTGCCCTGGTCTTTGGCGATATAACACGCGGAATCAGCGGCACCCAATACGTCGGTGATACTGCCACTGGCAGCATTGATGGGCACCAGCCCCATGCTAACGCTGACGTTAAACACCTTGTCCTGCCAGGTGAAGCGAAATGCCCGCACCATTTTCAAGATTTTATCGGTGATCTCTTCTGCTTGCGCGAGCGGACAATCTTCCAGCAACAGTCCAAATTCATCGCCGCCCAATCGACCCACGATGTCATCTTCACGCAGGGTCGCCCGGAAACGCGCGCCGAGTTGTTTTAACAGCTCATCACCGGCCTGATGGCCGCTGGTATTGTTGACCACTTTGAACTGGTCGATATCCAGAAAGCACAGGGCATGTTCACGTCCATCATCCTGGCAGCCCGTCAATGCCAGCTCTAGGCGATCTTCAAATTCATGGCGATTGATCAGCCCGGTCAGGGCATCGTGGCTGGCCTGGTAGGTCAAGCGGTGAGATAACATGTTCAAATCTGTGGTGTCGTGAAAGGTCAGCACCACGCCACTGGAGCGCGTCGAGGTTTCATGAATGGGAGACAGCCTTAATTCAATTTCAAATTGCTTACGCCCTTCCCGGTGCAACAGGTTTACCGCGTTCGGCAAGGTCAATCGTTCACCCGCTTCCCGGCATAACATCACAGGGTCTACCAGCGGCGCGCCAAATTCGTCTTCAAGGCGCATAATTTGTTTCAATGGCCGACCTTCGGCTTCGTCCAACAACCAACCGGTAAATTCTTCAGCGACCGGGTTGAGATACACGACGTCGCCATTTTCGTCGGTAGTGATCACCCCATCGCTAATCGCGTCGAGGGTAACTTCAGCTAATTCTCGCGTTTGGTGATATTGCAATTCAGCTTGTTGACGCCTCTCTTGCAAGGACTGCGCATGAACCACGGCCGAAGCCTCTCGTGCTAACAGCGCCATCATGTCCCGGTCTTTCTGGGTGAAATGCCGCACTCTGCCCTTGGAGCTGGCACCTATAGCACCAATCACGTCGCCTTCCGCAATCAACGGTGCGGCGATGACAGAACCCAGGCCGTATTGTTTAACGATACGAGAGCTTACGCGCGGATCGTTTTCGACATCATCCACTGCGAACAACCGTCCTTCGTTAAACGCATGTACCAACAACGAGGGTTCGTCCAGAGACAAACTGAAATGGCCATCCGAGCGGTACTCTGCTCCGGTCACTGAAACGGCCAATAACGGTCCTTGTTTCCCGTCGCGCAAGGTCAGGTAGGCAATATCAGCCTCCAATGCCTGACAACAAATCTCGACGAGCTTGTCGTAGGCTTCCCCTGTGGTGGTGGCCGAGTTCACACTGCGTAATACTTGATTACCCACGTCCAGGGTTTGCCCCTGTAAATACAAGTGCTCCAGTAAGCTTTGGTAACGCCCGGTCAACACGCCTAATTCGTCCGTTGAGCAGGCCAGCAAATTAGGCTTTTGAGCCAGTTTTCGGGAAGCGTCTCCGGCCATGCCTTCCAATGGCTGCAATGAACGCCCGAAGCTGCTCATAAATATTTGTGCGCCAATCAACGCGATGACCTGCAAGGCCAGCCAAACGATAAAGGTTTCTGTGGTGAAATAGCCTGTGCGTGTCCAGTAATACTGCACTAGCATGGTATCCACTAATAAAGGCACCAAAGCGGCAATCAAAAAGACCCGGGTACGAATGGATACAATGGGGCGATCCAGCCTTAACGGCTGTAACGCCTGGCCAAATAAATCATACAGCCTGAAAAAAATGGGCAGGCCAACAATAATAGACACGGTGAGGGCCACCAGGTTTATACGAAACCAGTCCTCCGGCGCGGCGACAAAATCACTGTAACGCTCGGCACTGAAGATAACGGTTACCGGCGCGATAACCAGGTACAACAGAAACAGCCCCCAAAAGCGCTGTGCAAAGCCTTGCACGCGTACCACGGCCATTACCGCCAGCTTTTCCCGTTGTTGTTGATCTTTTGCGCCTAAATAATCACCCAAGGGCGCCATATAACGTGAAAAATACCAGACCGCCAGTGCCAGACTAATGACAATAAAACCAGGCTCAATGGGCGCACTCATCACCTGGCCGACTTGTTCCAGGGTGAACATTTTGATGAACAATAGAAATGACAGACCAAAAATGGAGGGGATGGTCCATGCGAGGATAATAAAAATCCGAAATTGTTTCAGGAAGGCCGTACGGCTTACTGCCGCCGCTTCAAAAGGGGCAGCGTTGGACATGCTAATTTTTTGGTGCTTATCTTGCTGATTCATACTAAATGTCTTGCTGCTTCATACTGATTAACGTCATTTACAATCTTTTTTTGAACGGTACCGGTTACCATTTCATTTAATGGGATGTATTTCAACCTGTAAACCTCAGATTCAACCTGTGGGTGCGTATCCATTCAGGGGGATTTCCTCTCACCGCCGTTTGGAAATACTTCTCTTCTCGAGCATCTTCTGTTGTGCTTTTGTTACCACTAGCCTTATCGCAAACCTTGTCTCAAACCTTATTCCCAAATATTGTCACAAGCGGTTCATGATCGCGATACATGCGTTACCGCCATTGTAGCAAAGTGGACATCTGCCCAAACGTACAACGAGACCGGCAACAACTTATATCGCTACCGCACCCAAAGCGTTTTGGCATTCACAAATTCACGCAGGCCGTGGTGGGATAGCTCCCGGCCATACCCAGAGGCTTTAATTCCGCCGAAGGGCAGGCGCGGATCACTCTTCACCAGGCCGTTCACAAAGGCTGAGCCACATTGCATTTGTCGAGCAAAACGTTCGCCTCTTTCACTGTCTTGCGTCCAGACACTTCCGCCCAAACCAAACCGGGAGGCGTTGCTCACTGCCAGTGCTTGCGCCTCATCAGCGACACGAATAACGGACGCCACCGGGCCAAATAATTCTTGCTCATAAGCGACCATGCCCGGTGCGACCTGATCAAGTATTGTTGCCTGATAATAAGCACCGGGGCCGGCCACCGGTTCGCCGCCCGTCACCAAAACGGCACCCGCGGCGATACTGGCCTGAACCTGGGTGTGCAGTTCATCACGCAAATCAGGGCGGGCCATGGGGGCCAGCGTTGTCGTCTCATTTACCGGGTCACCCACGTTCAAGGCTTGCACTGCCTGAACAAAACGACTCACAAACGCTTCTGCAATGTCTTCCACGACGATAAAGCGCTTGGCCGCTATGCAGCTTTGCCCACAATTCATAAATCGCGAAACAACGGCCTGTTGCACCGTATGCTCAAGATCGGCATCCTCCAGCACCACAAAGGCATCCGAGCCGCCTAATTCCAACACGCTTTTCTTGAGGTGCTTGCCCGCGGCGGCACCCACCGAGCGACCTGCGGGCTCGCTACCGGTTAAGGTCACTGCTTGCACTCGTGCATCCGCGATAACGCCTTCCACATCACGGGCATCAATCATCAATGTGCGAAATACACCGTCTGGAAAACCGGCCTCTTGCACCAGCCGCTCTATGGCCAGCGCACACTGCGGTACATTCGAGGCGTGTTTGAGCAAGCCGGTATTACCCGCTGCCAACGTGGGCGCTACAAAGCGAAAGACTTGCCATAGCGGAAAATTCCACGGCATTACCGCCAGCACGGTGCCTATTGGCTGATAAACCACCAGGCTTTTACGGGCGTCCGTCTCAACCCGCTCATCGGCAAGAAAGGTGGCGGCTTGTGCAGCATAAAACTCACAGCCGAGTGCGCACTTTTCTACCTCGGCACGGGATTCAGCGATAAGTTTTCCCATTTCGAGGCTGACCAACTGCGCAAGAGATTCCTGCTGGCCCCGTATAACTTCAGCCAATCGGTTCAGTAACCGGCAACGTTCCGGCAAAGGTGTGGCCGCCCATAGGGGGGTTATTGCACTGACTTGCGCTAACGCTGACTCCAGTTCATCCTCAGTCCACGACGCAAAACGTTCAACAAGCTCGTCGGTGGCCGGGTTAGTCGTTTGGTAGGTCATTAATGTGCCTTAAATAAAAGCAGCAGCTTACCGCATATAGATTGGGTTTAAATATATCGCCATCGGTATATTTCAGGATACAGCCCACACGTAAAAAAGCGCAAATAATGCAATACGGGCATCATGCCTGCTTGACCTGTCGAGTGACAAATTACAGAATTGCGTTTGCAATTTTTGCGGTATGGCCAATAGTCACTTTGACGAAAATGCTTTATACCTGAATTCGAAAGTGAAGGTATAACGAATATGCGACAATTGTCGCATCCTGTGATTTTGACAAGAGTAAAACTATGAATGCAGCTCGTATTTGCCTCATCGGTGGTAGTGGATTTGTGGGTCGTCACCTGGCCGCTCGCTTGGTACGTTCCGGTTACGAGGTAAAAGTACTCACCCGTCGCCGTGAGGATCACCGTGAATTGTTGGTACTACCCAACCTGACGCTGACCGAATGTAACATTTTTAACAAGGATGACCTGTGCGCTCAACTCACCGATATGGACGTCGCCGTCAATCTGGTGGGAATACTCAATGAACGCCGCAAGGGTGATTTCCAGCGTGTTCATGTCGACCTCAGCTGTCTCATCATCGAAGCTTGCCAGAGCTCCGGTGTAAAACAGTTGTTGCACATGAGTGCACTAAAAGCTGACGGGCAAAATGGCCCCAGCCAATACCTTCGTACCAAGGGCGAGGCTGAAACCGCCGTGCTCGCGGCCACCGACATACAGGTTACGGCGTTCCGTCCCTCTGTAATCTTTGGTCCCGATGACCTCTTTTTTAACCGCTTTGCCCAACTATTGGCCATCACACCCGGTATATTCCCGCTGGCTTGCGCCAACGCCCGCTTTGCGCCCGTCTATGTGGAAGACGTCGCGGAAGCCTTTGTGCAATCCATCAATAACAGGGCAACCTATGGTCAGGCTTATGAATTATGCGGGCCTTCTCCATACAGCCTGCGGGAGCTGGTCGACTACACCGCCAAGCTTTCGGGAAATAAACGCCTCATCATCAACCTGGGGGATCGTCTTTCCTGGTGGCAGGGTAGGATCATGGAGTATTTACCAGGCAAACCCTTTTCTCGCGATAATTTTTTATCTACGCGCGTAAACAGTCTGTGTAAATCAACGTTCCCTGATGTGTTTGATATCACCCCGGCCTCTATTGAATCCATCGTGCCGGGGTACCTGGGTAAACAGCATCTTAATGCACGGTATAGCGCATTTCGCAGTAAAGCGGGGCGTTAAAAAAACCTCTGCTTTGTGTACTTAGCGGCTTTGAGAGAGTTCATCCCTTATTCGTTTTGCCGTTAATACTCTCGCAAAGACGCTAAGCACGCAAAGGAATACTAATTTCAATCGATGTTTTCTTTGCGTACTCTGCGCCTTAGCGAGAAAACATGAACTTTCATCCCTTGTTAATCATTCCAAGCTTAACCCGGGGACGAGTAGTACCAACGACGTACAGAGCTGAAGCTGGTTTTCGACGATCATGTTGCGAAGCTACGTGACGATCATGTCGAATAGAGAACATATCTGCTCGGTTAAGCCTTTGCGTCACGTAGCTATGCAACGTGACCTTCATAGTTTCTACAGAAAGCGTTTAATACATCGAGACTAGATGAGGGTACATGGATTGATCTTTCTCTGCGCCCTTTGCGCCTTTGCGGCCTTTGCATTTACAACACGGCGTTTATACAGGCCTCGTCCCCTGCAGGATACTTAAAACTGAGGTGAAAGTCGGCAACTGGCTGTCATTGCAACAGTCACGGCAACAAGACCCCTTCTCTTTTTTCAAGTGGCAGCTCGCCCAACGCTTTACAAGCCTGGTAAAACGCTGTCATATCACCGCCTTGCTCCGCTAACAAGCGCTGAAACCCAGGCACATAATCCTGGTACGTGGTCACCGCTGCCAATTGCGCATTATTTAAATCTTTGGCAAACCAGCGATCATAGCCCGCGTCCCCACCCCATTGTTTTTTCATCTGTTGATACTGTTGCCGCAGTTCCATTATCAGCGCGGCTTTGCGGCTGCGCATTTCGGATGTGGGCATCGTTTCAGTATAAAGTTGCTGAAGTCGATCCCGCGTGTGGCTCACCAGTGTTACAAAATCAGTTTGTCTCTGCAAAAACAGGGCATAACTTCCGCCCTGTTGTTCGTCACCATTGGCGGCCAACCAGCGCCGCACCCCTTCCAGTTGCACGGTAGTGGCAAACCCTTCATTAAAGGCAGTATCACCATCAATGTATAAAACCTGGTGAGCCAGCTCATGAAAAATCAGCCCGGCAATGCGTGTTGTGGGACGCCCGATAATGGTATTCAGCATAGGGTCATCAAACCAGCCTAACGTAGAATAGGCAGAAACGCCGCCCACATAGACATCTTGCCCTTCCGCCGCAAGCTCGCGGGCAAAGGCTTGCGCATCCTGTTGCGCAAAATACCCGCGATACCCTACGCAGCCCGCAAAAGGAAAGCACCATGTTTGTAAGGACATATCAAAAGGTTTGGCGGCAAACACATTCCACACCACGAAAGGACGTTGCAAATCGGAATAGCTGCGGTAGCTGTCATTATCGGGCAGGGCCATTTCAGCGATGGAGAAATCCCGAATATCCAACACCGCCTGCAATTTTTGACGCATCGGCGCTGGCGTATCGGATACCGTCAGCAATTCCGCAATGGGTCGCCGCTTGTCCAATACTTCCCACTGGCCACTAATCGATTGACCATAATACCCCATCGAGGCACATCCCCCAAGAATCACGGCCCCCAGGAGCATCAGCCAGCGCCAGCGTATTTTCCAGCGAAAATGCCGCAACCGCCCCCTTTTTGCAATCCACCCTGTAATCAAAGACCTCATACAGGTACCATACCGCTATGAAGATTTATTTGGTAGGCGGAGCAGTACGCGACAAGTTATTAGGTATTCTCCCCAAGGAGCACGACTGGGTAGTGGTGGGCGCCTCGCCCGCTGAGCTGGAGGCGTTGGGCTATAAGCAGGTTGGCAAAGACTTCCCGGTATTTCTGCACCCGGAAACCCATGAGGAATACGCCCTCGCTCGTACCGAACGCAAAACAGCACCGGGCTATTACGGCTTTGAAGTACACGCCGCGCCAGAAGTGACTCTGGAAGAAGACTTGTTACGGCGCGATTTAACCGTTAACGCCATCGCTGAATCGAAGGACGGGCAACTGATTGACCCCTTCAACGGCCAACAAGATATCACTGACAAACGGCTACGGCATGTTTCTCCGGCCTTTAGTGAAGACCCTGTGCGCATTTTACGCATTGCCCGGTTTGCGGCACGCTTTGCGCATTTGGGCTTTACCGTTGCACCTGAAACCAATCAGCTCATGCGAGACATGGTGAATGCCGGTGAGGTTGACGCACTGGTCGCCGAGCGGGTCTGGACTGAAACCGACCGTGCGCTCGGGGAAAAAACCCCAACACGATTTTTTGAAGTCCTGCGTGACTGCGGCGCACTGGAAAAACTGTTTCCGGAAATTGAATGTCTGTTCGGGGTACCACAACCCGAAAAACATCATCCGGAAATCGATACCGGCGTTCACACTATGATGGTATTGGAACAGGCCACGCGCTTGTCACCTGAGCCCATTGTGCGGTTTGCCGCCCTGGTGCATGACCTCGGCAAGGGCACCACTCCGCAACATGAATGGCCACGTCACATTGCCCATGAAGAACGCGGCGTACCACTCGTAGAAGCATTGTGCGAACGCTTGCGAGTGCCAAAAAGCTATCGGGAATTAGCGGTTTCTGTCACCCG
This sequence comes from Ectothiorhodospiraceae bacterium, assembly GCA_002401775.2. Lineage (GTDB taxonomy): Bacteria > Pseudomonadota > Gammaproteobacteria > SZUA-152 > SZUA-152 > SZUA-152. The sequence goes on along the minus strand of NVUB02000102.1, from coordinate 833 downwards.
TTACCATTTACACTACCACCGTGCCGCAGAATTAAAGGCCAGCACCATGCTCAAAATGCTCAATGCAGTGGATGCACTGCGGCGTCCCGAACGCTTCGAGCAATTTATTACCGCCTGCGAAGCCGACTCTCGTGGTCGCACCAGTTTTGAAGACCGACATTTCGAGCAGCCCGATATTTTACGCCGCGCCCGTAATGCCGCCGCCAGCGTCACCAGCAAAGAAATTGTCGCGCAGGGTTACAAAGGCGCGGCCATTGGTGAACAGCTCGACCGATTACGCGCAAAGGCCATTGCCGCTCTCGGCCAGAATGTCAGATAATGGCGCAACCTCACCTACCAAAACCCTACTGGGTACTCAGCACTATCGTAAACCCGTAGGTCACGTTGCGTAGCTACGTGGCTACAGAGTTTGAGGTTTACTTTGATTCCGAGTTGTAAACGCAGAGGCCGCAAAGGCGCAAAGAACGCAGAGAAGATCAATGCGTTTTTTCACTTAGCACTTAGCACTCAGTCCTATTCATTTATGCGGCATGTTGTCAGGTAACGGCGTAACCTGTATCTACTAAAAACCGACTTAGTCCTCAGCACTATCGTAAACCCGTAGGTCATGTTGCGTAGCTACGTGACATTTTACGGTTCGTTAATGTCTATGCTCCATGGCCGTTTTTAACCACTATAGGTTGGAACTGCGGGAGAGGATTCCACGCCAAGGTGATGCCTTACGGCATGTTGTCAGGTAACTTCGTAACCTGACCTACTAAAAAACGACTTAATCCTCAGCACTATCGTAAACCCGTAGGTCATGTTACGCCGCTACGTGACATTTTACGGTT
>NVUB02000101.1 GCA_002401775.2 Ectothiorhodospiraceae bacterium | reverse complement strand
GAAAAACCCTGATTAACGGTAACCAAAAAGCGTTGTATCACCCACAATATTTTGGGCATCCGTAGGGCAATCCCTTGTGGTTGCCCTGGCTTTGGGGGCTGGCCCTTAAGGGGTCAGCTTAAGGGGTCAGAGCCCTTTTACAGCTTAAGGGGTCAGAGCCCTTTTACACAAAAGCCCTCTACACATCATCAGAAAAACCCCACGCAGGCCACTAGCCTTCTTTAGCCGGCCGCCCTCGACGAGCCTGCCCTACTTTTAGTTTTAACTTTCGCTCAATTTTCACTTTAAACTTATCATCTCCCAACGGTGTACCGGTCTGCCAAGCGTCGCCAATTTTTTTTAGCTCGCCCTCATCAATATGCCCTTTAAAAAGAGCCTTATAAGCATTATTCCGTGCACTTTTAGTCTTTCCCAAGCGTAAATACAAAGAATGATCTGTCAGCAGCTCATTTTCTGCTCCTTTAGCATTCCCTTTAAAGCTACTCCAGCGATATTGGTTCGGCACATTAACCATATTGGCTCTGACCGGGTTCAATTCGATATATCGCATACACGTCAGCAAATAGAGCTCATCGCAGATTAATGACGCCTTAAAACGACCCTCCCAAATACTACCGCTGGTGCCATAGGTCCGATTAATATAGGGGACATAACGCCTGCCAACATATTGCATCATGCTGCTAATGCCGTTTTTATCCGGTGGCGTCGCGAGAATATGTACATGATTAGTCATTAAAACATAAGCATGGATCTTACAGTCATAACGCTCAGCCGCCTCATTCAACCAACGGAGATATACATGATAATCATCATCTTCAAAAAACACCGGTTCTTGGCTGTGACCACGTTGAACAATGTGTGCGGGTACATCCGGTAGAAAAAACCTTGGTTTGCGCGGCATTATCATCTCTCCCATATTTGTGGGCCACATTACCAAGAACAAAATACCCCGTAAAGGGCTCTGACCCCTTATGGAAAAATAAAAAAAGCCCGGGTAGTATTCGCTACCCGGGCTTTTATTTCACTTCGTACTGTTTACTTTATTGACTTTATTTACATAGGCACGCTTGAAGCATCCGCTGGGTCACTGCCGGCTATTCTTTCATCACCGTCCAGGAACCCATCTTCGTCACGATCCAAGGCAATGCGGTTACCGTTATTCGGCGGCACTGCGGTAAAGGTGATGACTGCATTGGGATGGCGGCTCAGGAAGTGCTGCAATCCGCTGATTCTTGCCAATGGGGCCGCTGCACGATTTCGTTTGAATTCGCCATTACCGACATAGAGGAAGCCTCGTGCATTATTGCGACGCGCAACGACTTCACATTCACCCAGGTCTGCTCTGTCCAGCATTAATTGCAAACGGGGTAAGGCGATTGCGATGTTGCTGGCGGAGATAGACACTTGTTGCCCAACGATGGGGAACAAGTTGCTGTCGAATACCATCAGGAATTCTTCCAGGTTACGACGAATTTCCAAGCCTTCTGGAGAAATCGGCAGACTATCGGGGTTGCCCGGATCCAATGGAGACACGGCGCCCGCAGGACGTGGCAGAAAGCCAAGTATATTATGGAAGCGGAACATGGTGTCTACACTGCCATCGTGTATAAAGCCGAAGCCACGAATCTGGTCGCCTGTGTGCACGTTTTCATTTCCGTTAAACGGGTCCAGCGGGTCAAATGGATCATCCGCCAGGAAGAATCCCGTATTAGCCATGCCGAACATGCCGACTTTGCTGTACATGTTACGTAAATGCGGCACTTTCAGGAACTGCGGCTGGAAGGCAAAAGTGTTGCTGCCATCGGTGCCGAAAAACCCTGGTTTCAATACGCCAGAACCTGCGTTGGCAGTACGGTCTACCACATGGCACCCATCACAATTAAACACAGTATCTACGATTTTTGTGGGATCAAAGAAGAAATCCGAACCTGCTTGCTGTGCGGTTGTTAAGGAGTTATCCAATGCCCGTACAGGGTTTGGCGGGTAGGTAATTTGCAGGGCAAAATCGGTGTACTCTTGCATTGCCTGTGCGGGCAATTGCATTCCGAGGCCATGCAAATCGACAAAGGCGCTGTTGAATTTTTTAAAGCCCAAGTCTTCATCGAAGGTACCACCATCTGGCTGCACGGTGGGTTCTTCGTTGCCACCCGTTTGGTCCCCACGCCAATGCATGGCGCCATGATTCGCCATACCGCGCAAACTTTGCGTGGTCATTGGGCCTTTCATCGGTTGGAAACTAGGGTCCAACGGCAAACCAAAATCTTCATGGTTGATTTTCAAGGGGCCAGGATTGTTTACCGCAATGCCATCCGGGTTACCCAAATCCCAGGCGAGGCTGTCATTGTCGCCAAAGATATGGCAACCACCACAAGAGCTGTCACCATGGCTGGATGTCAAAGAGGCGTCGTACAAATACTGGCGACCTTCAGTGATGCTGACGGGCTCCGGGTTGTACATGGCGATGTGTGCCACTTCCACTTTGTCATCGATGTCGATCACTGAAATGGAATTATCGAAGCGCGTTAATACATATAGACGTTCGTTTTCTTCATCCAGCACCATGCCGCTTGGGCCACCACCGGAAACAATCACCTGATCGTTGACGTCAGGAACGAAGCTGTTGTCTTCCAGGTCTTCAGTTTCGTAAATACCAATTTTGCTGGAACCAAATGCGGCGATATACAATGTCTCACCGTCTTCGCTAATGGCCATGCCACCAGGCTGAGCAAGGCTTTTGGCATTTTCATCATTGGGCACAGCTGCACAACATTGGCTGTAATCAATGTGCTTGTTGAGGTGTAAGGATGTCACCGATTGAGGAGAGCCGGTACTGCTTAGTACCGATAAACGACTTTCAACAAAATGACCTCTTACGGTTGAACCACCGGTGGTGCCGGGGCCAGTAAAGCGCACGTCGTTAAGCGCTTCCAGGTTACTGACGTATACCTTGCCGGAAACAGGATTGGTTACCATGTTAAACAATGTTGCGCCTACGGATTGATAAGAGGCATTGGCGATTTCCGCAGGAGGATTGGCCATGGCATCGATAACAAACACGTCTTTATCGGGCAGGTTAAACTTTACGTACTGGTCCCAGATTTTGCCTTCCTCATCGACCCAGTTTTCACCGTTAAAGCGAACAATCAATCCTACAGAAGGTTGTACGTTGCCTTCAAAGTTCACCGCATGTGGCTCGAGAATGCCGTCACCATTGGTGTCCACGAAGACTTTTTCGCCCGGCAGACCGCCTTCGGCGATGACATTGGTTTCAAAGATCGTGGTGGTTTGATTACCGGTTTTAAATCCTGCGGCATAAACTTTATGGCCATCGGGTGAAACCGTTAAGGCGCGCGGCGTATCCGTAAACAGGTTTACAATGGTCAGCGGATCGCCACCCAGAGAAGTGGAGCTTGATGCTTGCAGTGCATTAAAAACCCATACATCGGCACGTCCGACACCAGGGGTCGTCAGCTGCGGATCAAACGGTGTATTTTGACCTCGATGTGCTGTGGTAATAAAGGCACGATGTCCATTTTCCCCCGCAAACACGACATCCCGTGGTTCATCACCGACCAACAGAGTATTGGCGACATACATATTGGACAGATTGTCGACGTTAACAATGCTAACGCTGTCAGAAACGTTGTTGACCACCCAAACTTCACCATTGGTACGTGCAGCAACCGCCACTGGCTCTAACCCTACCGGCACTGAACCCACGTGTTCAAGACCGCTGCTGTTAATTTTGAAAACTTCCAAACGATTATCCGGGGTATTAACAGCAAAAAGCCTTTTCCCATTTGGCGACATGGCCAATGGACGAACCTGGCCTGTTTCAAACAAGGTATAGGTTTCTTCACTGGCTTGCACTGAGCCGACAAACAGGCTGCTGGCGACAGTCGTTGCTATTATGGTCGTCGTCCAGAGTGATTTTTTTACTGCCGCGCTCCACGTTCTCAAGTAATCCATACTATCTGTACTCCTATTCACGGTTAATCAGGTACCCTCATCAGTAACTTTACCGACCTGGACAACACTAGTTCATTATTCAACAATTTAAAAGGTGACAAGCATCACATAACGGCAAAAAGTTACTGGATCTTTAGCATATTTTAAAGATAACTCCCCTTACCCAAAAGGAATGATAGTTTTGTCGTTTAACGGTATATGCCAGATGAAAGGTAGGGAATTTGGTAAGGTCAACCTCACTTATAGTTAGGCTGAATTATAATGCCGCGCGATATAAATAATGAGAATATAGAATTTCAGTGCCGCCCCGTTAATAATTTTTTGTGCGGGTAATCTATTGGCCGGTATAGCCTGTTACAGAGTTGAAAAAGCAATCCTCATAGTCGGTCACGTTGCGAAACTACGTGACCGACATAATTAATTTTCACGACAGCTAATTTATAATATTGATGCTCTGCGTCTTGACGATAAAAATTGGTTCTTGTCAGTTCAGAGCAGCTGGATCCCGGCTAAAGACATGCCGGGATGACGAGTCATTGTTTTAGCGACTACTCATATTTGCAGTCTTCCAGTAGACCAACAGTATTGATGTTCTCGCAGAGGCACAAAGTACGCAAAGGAAGACAAATTTTAATCCGTGTTTTCTTTGCGTGCCCTGCGTCTTGGCGAGAAAAAATGATTTTTGTCAGTTCAAAACTGCTGGATCCCGACTAAAGACGTGCCGGGATGACGAGTCATTGTTTTAGCGACTACTCATATTTGCAATCTTCCAGTAGACCAACAGTATTGATGTTCTCGCAGAGGCGCAAAGCACGCACAGGAAGACCAGTTTTAATCCGTGTTTTCTTTGCGTGCTCTGCATCTTGGCGAGAAAAAGTGGTTTTTGTCAGTGGAGAGGGAAACGTAGACGACTTTGTTTCTGCGCCCTTTACACCTTTGCGGCCTTTGCGTTTACAACACGGAACTTATACAGACCTCACCCCCTACAGGATGCTCAGGACTAAGTGCCATTAGGGTCAACCCGGTTAGGTGGTAGAAAGTTAACGGGATCTCAGTAATAGAATTTACAACGCTATTGAAATGAAGTGCGGACGCAAGGCATTCACTAAAAGCAAAAAATCAACAAATGCCTAACCATAATTTTATTAGGCTATACCCGTTACGAGTATATTTCAGATGGTCGGCTATCTTTGTGTTCACCAATACGCAGAAGACTCGGTAGCAGTATCAGGGTAAAGACGGTGCTGACACACATTCCCCCTACGATAACGGCGGCCAAGCCCCGGTACAGTTCTGTACCGGCACCCGGCATCAACAACAGTGGCAACATGCCAAAGATACTGGTCAACGTACTCATGAGTATGGGGCGTAAGCGTAAATGGACGGCTTGATTGACGGCATCACGTCGCGTCAGCCCCTCACGCTCGGCAGCACGGGTTTGGTATACCAGTAATATGGCATTATTCACCACTAACCCCAGCAGAATAATAAAGCCGATCATAGTCAGTAGATCCATATGTTGAGTAACATACAGATTGACTATTTGCAGTGCTAATACCCCGCCCACTGTGGCCAGTGGAATAGCCAGTATCACCAACAGGCTATCGAGAAAAGACCGAAACAACGCACTCATTAACAGGTAGAGAATAGCGATTGCCAGTATAAAACTGCCGCCCATGCTTGTTAAGGCCACATCGAGTTTTTTCGCTGTACCGCTGTAGTGAATTTCGCCATCGTCCGGCAGCAAGGGCTCGATGCGCGGATTCACTTTTTCTTTAAGCACCATCATGGTCTGCTCCAGCGACATTGAGTCCGGCGCTTTCACTTCCAAAGTAATCGTGCGGCGGCGATTAATGCGACGCAATTCATTAGGCCCGGCGGTGCGCACCACTTCAGTCAATTCACCGAGGGGCAGAACACCGCTATTAGGCGTTGCCAAAGGAATGGCACCCAGTTGTTCTGGGGTATGCCATTCCTGACCGCGTAGAATCACATCCAGACGTTGCTGCCCGTCAAAATAATCACCGACAAACAGACCGTCCCCAAGGGCGCGAATAATCTGCGACATCTCGCTTCGATTCCAGCCCGCCTCGCTGATACGGCGCTCATTGGGGATCAAGCGTAATTCCGGCTCGGCTAAATCCAGACCAGGCCGCGGGCGCGGTGGTCGGCCAGGAATGGTTTCCATTACCGCACTAAACCCACTCTGCGCGGCATTGAGTAACGACTCGATGTTAGATCCCTGAATATCGATATCGACCGTTCGCCCACCGCCAAAACCACTGAACAATGAAGAACGCCGCGCAAAAGCAATGGTGTCAGGAAAGCTGCCAATGAGGCGATTAATCAACGGCACTAGCTCGTCGGACTTATCCGGGTCTACGGTACGCGCCCCCATGAACACGCCACGTCCAAAGGCGACGAAGAAATAATTATCCACCGCCGGTTCAGCCAAACCATCCACATAAGGCTGCATACGCTCCGCGACCACCTTACCCAGCTCATTTTCCAGCGTATCGACACTACTGCCGGGCGGCGGAAGGATAAAGGCAAAGACCAGATTACGGTGTCCATTGGGCAAAAAATCCGCTTCTGGCTTAAGCCAAACGGCCAACACCAGCGGTACAGTAATCAAGCCGAGTATCCACAATGCCCGGCGTCGCGGCGTATCCGTAAGGCGCATGACAAAATCACTGCCATTATCCCACCAATGTTTATGGGGGTCATGCATTTGGGTATTGCGCAGGAAAGTGGCGGCGGCGGCGGGTAATACCGTCACCGCGACTAACAGCGAAATAGTGACGGTGGCGGCGATGGTCAATGCCAAATCAGCGAATAACTGCCCTGCTTCGTCTTTAAGAAAAACGATGGGCAGGAAAATCGCCACGGTTGTGGCGGTAGAGGCCAGCAACGCACCCCACACCTTGCGCGTTCCTTCGTCTGCGGCTTGCGCGCTGTCCATGCCACGCTCGCGCAATCGCACGATACTTTCCAGCACCACAATGGCAGCATCGAGCACCATACCCACGGCAAAGGCGAGGCCCGCCAGGGAAATCACATTCAGAGTGCGCCCGGCGGCATCGAGCAGCATGAAGGTAGATACCACACAAATGGGTATCGCCACGGCCACCATCAGTGTGGCGCGGAATTTACGGAAGAACCACCACAACACGCCCACCGCCAGCAATACACCCAACATCAAATTGTTGGAGACCATGTTAATAGAGCGGTCGATGTATTGCGTTTCGTCATAGACCTGTTCAAAACTCAGCCCGGCACGTTTTAGTGAACCTTCACGCAACTCATCAGCGGCCTCATGCAAACCGGCCATGACGTCTAGTACGTTAACGCCGGTTTCGCGATGAGCATTAACCGCCATAGCCGCAACGCCGTTCTGAATCACGAAACCACTGCGATCCACCATGCGTATTTCAATATCAGCCACGTCGCGCAAGTACACCGGGTTGCCTTCACGCCAATCCAGCACCATTTCGCCGAGATCATCAACCTGATACTGACCGGCAAAACGCAGGGTGTAACGTCGTTTGCCTACATCAACGAAACCACCCGAGGTGTTTTTTGCACCCCCGGCCAGCTGCGCTACTTTTGGCAGTTCGATACCCAGACTAGCGGCTTTGTACGGATCAAAAGTTATGCGTAATTCGCGCTCACGACCCCCGCGCACTTCCGACATGGCCACACCAGGGACGCGTTCGAAACGGGTTTGAACCACTTCTTCAACAAAGTCCTGATAACTGGCCACATCGCGGTCATTACCGGGCAGTGGCTTGAGAATAAACCAGGCGATGGCGCGTGAACGACCACCGATGGAGCTGATAGTGGGTTCATTGGCGTCGGCGGGATATCGCTGTACCCGGTTAAGGCGCGACAATACTTCCAGCAAGGCGCGCCGCAAATCCGTGCCAATTTGAAAGGTAATGGTAATGCTGCCGCGGCCACGCTGGGCACGCGCTAACATTTCCGTCATGCCCGGCAGCCCGCGCAGCACGTCTTCTTGCGGCTCAATAATTTCAGATTCCACTTCTTCCGGCGCAGCGGCACGCCAGGCAGTGGTAATGGTAATTTGGGGGCGCTCGACCTCCGGGGTCAGCTGAATCGGCAAACGATTCAAACTGATCAAGCCAAACATAATGGCTAATAGCACGCCGACAACGACGGCGACAGGGTTACCAAGTCCCAGCCGTGTAAGTTTCATAGCGTGACGGTTTGAAGGTTAAGTTGCGAAAAAGATTTCAACGCGAAGGCGCGAAGATGCAAAGAACGCAGAGAAAGAATCACTCTATATTTTTTGTCTTTGCGACCTTTGCATCTTCGCGCCTTTGCGTTAAAAAAACACAAGTTGAATTGTCGGGATTCGTCCAGCGGTAGGCTGGGCATGTTTTTCCTGCCCACGCGTGCTCGGCATCGGATGGAAATGACAACATTCCGCGTGGACAGAGAAAAAATGCCCACCCTACGGATTTTCATCCAGGATTTTCACCAGACCGCCTGGCCGTAACCGCTCACCACCGCGCACCACGACCCGGTCACCTTCTTTAAGGCCACCTGTTACCGCGATTAACATGCCGCTGGCAACCCCAAGAGTGACGGCGATACGCTCTGCTTTGAAATCATCACTGATACGAAACACAAAGGCGCCATCGCGGCGCAACACCAGTGAATCACGCGGCACCGCCAACACGGATTGTGCAATAGCCGATGGCAAAGCAACCCGAACGGACTGACCCACTGTCCAGACTCCGTCATTGAGGCGGATTCGTAAATCCAGCAAGCGCGAGCGTCCATCACCGGTGGCCACCAAAGCACGTACCGGGGCGGTTACTTGCTGTTCATTAATAGTCAGAGAGAGGGAATCTCCTTTGCGCACATAATCCAGGGTGTCCAATGGCACTCGCGCTTGCACTTCCAGGGCGTCGTTGTCGATCACACGAACAACATCATCCCCCGCATCAGCCCGTTCACCCCGGCGCAGCAAACGTTCCGCCACGACTCCTGCAAAGGGGGTGCGAATAACATGACGCCGCAATCTTTCTCGTGCCAGGCGAAGTCGTACCTGTGAAATACGTAACTCGTTACGGGCCACTTCCCGGTCTGCACGCACTTCGTCCAGGCGAATTTGGGCGGCATTGTTTTGTCTAGCGAGGCGTTTGTTACGCTGTACTTCACTTTTTAGAAAGGTCAGTTTTGCGCGGTCGGCTTCCACCTGTGCTTCAAATTCTTCAATCGTCAGTTTAACGAACGTCGTATCGATTCGCGCTACGACAGCATCTTCTTTCAGCTGAGTGCCTACTTCCTTTACCATCACCAATTTACCGGTGACTTCGGCCGATAGACGCGCTTCATGCCGACTAATAACTGTACCGGCCACCCAGGTTTCAGGTGCCATGAGCACTTGAGTGACCTCTGCTATTTTAACAGGAGAACTGCGGCCACCAGGAGCGGCTTGTGCAGTGGGTAGAGTGACAAGCAAAGTCAGAATAAGGGTGGGCAATACCCACCCTACGGAGGCTGCTTTTTTTTGATTCCGCGTTGTAAACGCAAAAATCGCAAAGGCGCTGAGATCGCAAAGAAAAGACGAGGCTTTTATTTTGAGGCTTTCAGGTCTCTTCTGAATACCGCATATACATTGTGGCATTGCAACCTTTGCGTTTATTCCACGCACATGTTTATCCTTCATTCGTTTCCCAGGGCGTCATTTTATGCCCTACCAATTGCATATCGCCACCCGACACGGGTAATAAAATGGTTATCGTGTGGTGCAGGCGTTTATCGCCGGTGTGTACGGTTTCATATTCAAGAATATAAAATTTGCCAGAAAAACGTGTATCGGCCTGACTGCGGCGCAATATGTGGCGCTGTAGTGGGCCACGCTCAGCCAGCAAACGTTTCATATCATCTACCCATTCCTGGGAAGAAAGCTTGGAAAAGAATTTTTCATAATACACCAACACTACCCGGTCGAAATCTTCGGCTTTTATGGCCTCAAATAATTCAGCGGCTTTCGCCTCAACGGCAGGGTTTGCAGAAGGGTTGTAGCCGCGCTCACCGTCATCGCAGGCAACCAGTGCCAGCACGGTCAGCAACAAGAAATGTGGAAACAAGAACAATTTTTTCATAGGGAAATTACAACTCATAACAGATTCAAATTGCCGCTAACATTACCACAGTCTACTGGGTGGCACGATCCAGACGGCGATAAGCAATAGCCTCGGTGAGATGAGCCGTTGCGATCATTTCTTCTCCGGCTAAATCGGCAACCGTGCGCGCCACCTTAAGAATGCGATGATAAGCTCGCGCGGAAAGGCCAAGACGATCAATGGCCAGCTCTAGTAATTGGCTGTCGTCATCAGTAATACGGCAGTGTTGTTGTACTTCGCGATTTTTCAGCACGGCATTGGGTTTACCACTGCGGGCCGTTTGATGGCCACGCGCGACTTCAACACGCTGGCGCACCGTGGCAGAGTTTTCACCTTGATTAGCGGGCGAAGCGCGCAATACCGCTTGCGGCACACTCGGTACTTCAACATGCATATCAATGCGGTCCAGCAGCGGCCCGGAAATCTTTCCCCGGTAACGTTGCACTTGCTCGCGGGTACAGTGACAGCGGCCGTTGCTATGGCCAAGGTAACCACAGGGGCAGGGGTTCATCGCCGCAATCAATTGAAAACGTGCCGGAAACTCCGCTTGTCGGGCGGCACGAGAAATGGTGATTCGGCCAGACTCCAGGGGCTCGCGCAGTACCTCCAATACCTTGCGATCAAACTCCGGCAATTCGTCCAAAAATAAAACACCATGATCCGCCAATGATATTTCGCCGGGCCGTGGATTGCTGCCGCCGCCCACCAAGGCAACGCCAGAAGCGGTGTGGTGCGGGGCACGAAAAGGCCGCTGCTGCCACTGCTCCACACTAAAACCGCGCTCACTAATAGAGGCCACCGCAGCCGCTTCCAGTGCTTCCTCTTCGCTCATGGTGGGCAATATACCCGGCAAACGGCTGGCCAGCATAGTCTTACCCGTACCCGGCGGCCCCATCATCAACAGGCTATGGCCGCCCGCAGCGGCCACTTCCAACGCCCGTTTAGCATGGTGTTGTCCATGCACTTCGCTGAGATCATCCAGCGAGAAAACGCGTGAAACCGGTACGTCCCGAGACACTATCTCTAATCTTTTGATCGAATTGATGTGAGCACATACTTCCAGCAAATGATTGGCTGCCAGTACCTTTACCCCATTCACCAAACTGGCTTCTGCCGCATTTTGCTGCGGCACGACCAATATACGCCCGGCATCCCGCGCGGCAATAGCCGCAGGCAATACCCCACGCAACGGGCGCAATTCCCCACTCAACGCTAACTCCCCGACAAACTCGTAACGCGACAACGTATCTGAAGGCAACTGCTTGGAGGCCACCAGAATACCGAGCGCAATGGGCAGGTCAAAACGCCCGCCCTCTTTCGGCAAGTCGGCAGGGGCAAGGTTAATGGTGATACGCCGGGCAGGAAATTCAAACCGGGTCGTCAGCAAAGCGCCCCGAACCCGGTCTTTGCTCTCCTTTACCGTAGCCTCCGGTAACCCGACAATAGACAAACTGGGCAAACCATTGGAAAGATGAACCTCGACGATAACCTGTGGTGAATCAATGCCCGACTGGGCCCGGCTAAAAACCGTTGCGAG
>NVUB02000100.1 GCA_002401775.2 Ectothiorhodospiraceae bacterium | reverse complement strand
TTGCCGTCTACGTCTTCGATTTCACTGAGGTGGCCTTCGATGTCGTAGCGGAATTGGTAGATTACTGCGTTGGTGGTGGTATCGAAAGTGCGTAAATGTCGTCCAGCAGCATCAAAATGAAATACCTGACTTTCGTTGGTTTGTTTAATCAAAAACTCACCTTTAACAATACTTTCGCCCGCAATTTTTGATGTCCCGATCTTGCGAATAACATTATTTTTAGTGTCTGCGATATACAGACTACCATCTGGACCAAGATCGATACCTGCCGGAAAATTTAATTGAGCCTGGGTAGCAGGCCCCCCGTCACCGGAATAACCACTGCGCAATCCCCAATCTACAGAAGACCCTAAACCTCCGATGGTAGTTATAATCCCATTTTGAGTGACAAGCCGGATGGCGCTATTATCCGTAATGTAAAGACTACCATCGTCCCCGATTGCGATGTCTATGGGCGATGCCATGCCAGCCTTAACGGCAAGGCCGCCGTCACCAGAATATCCTTCGATATATACATTTCCACCAGCCATAATGTTGATGTTGCCATCCTTAGTAAGACGGCGGACTATATTAAGATTTGTATCCGCAATATAAAGATTGCCATCTAAACCAAATGCTACGCCACGTGGTGAGGCCAACTGAACCTTGGTAGCAAGACCTTCACATCGAGTGCATGACCAAGAAAACCCCGGTTTTCCCGCCACAGTGCTAATAATACCATCTGGGGCGACACGTCGGATGGTACTGTAATAAGGGGATAATTGTGATATATAAATACTGCCATCTCGACTAAGAGCAACGTCACCCGGGGAACTCAAACTAGCTTCGATGGCTGGGCCTCCATCACCACCGGAATTTCCTGTTCCTGTTCCATTGCCAGCCACAGTGCTAATAATGCCATCTCTCGATATACGACGAACACGAAAATTACTTGTGTCCGCCACGTAAAGACTTCCATCATCACCTAGGGTTATGCCGGATGGCCCATTTAGCTGAGCCAACTCAGCAGGACCTCCATCCCCTGAATAACCACTAACACCTGTGCCAGCCACGGTGGTAATAATTCCATCAGGGGTAACACGACGTACTCGGTGATTACCTCTATCCACTATGTAAAGGCTACCATCAGAACCAACAGCAACATCTCTTGGCCGTTTAAAACTCGCCTCTTCAGCAGCCCCCCCATCACCAGAAAAACCGTATACCCCATTACCTGCGACCGTGGTAATAATACCAGATAAGTTCACTGCATCGCGGGTCGAACCATCGCCCTGAAACAAAGATTCCGATACGGGGTCGTAGCCGTGGCGGATATCCAACCCCCAACTACCCAACGCATTACTTGTTAAAAAGGGAAATTTGGCTAGACCTGCTAACTTTTGTTTCCACTGCTGCCTAGAGCGCATTGTCCTGTTACCACGTTGCCCTAATATTGCCGCACCACCACTCGTAGCCCTCGCAAAAGCCGTGCGAAACCCATCGGGATTGCCACCGTAATAAACCAGCCGATAAACATAATCAATAATTATTGTCGCTTTTTGCTGAGCAGCAGGACGACCATAGCTATCTTTACCATCCCAAACATAGGTGAAGTTTTGGTTGGGTGTCGCAGTGAATGATTGCTTGAACACCTGTCCTGCAATCTCGATAGTCAACTCGATAGCTTGCAAACTACCGGGCACTGTGTCGCCAGACAGTGGTATTTCGAGGGTGCGCGATACAACATTACCCGGCATACGTTTACTTTGGTAATGCAGACTAAACGGGGTGCCTGCTACGGGTATTTTTTCACCTAATGACTGGCTCTGTGGTTGAATGATGCAACCCGTGCAGTCATTTTGATCTTCATCCGGTGTGGAGTCATCGGCGGGTGGCGGTGGTGGTGGCGTTGCATCTTCTGGGGGGCCATAGGGCCAGTTGCAATCCCACGGGGTGAAGTGCGTGATGGGTGTTCGCCACAGGCTTTTGCCTACGGCGTACAAACCTGCAAGACGAATACGTTCGGCATCGGTGATGCCTAGGCCTGCCAGTTGTGTTGCGTCGGCGGCTATACCGGTGCCGTCTACATCAATGTCTGCCATGCCTGCGGTGATGGCGAGTATGCCGATGATGCGGCCGTTGTCAGAGGGTATCCAGGCGACTTTTTCTCGGTCATACCAGCCCGCGGGCACGATTTCACCGACGGGGAAGTTGAGGAAGTTGTCTACGTAGAACGGGATGGGTTGGTCAAAGTCCACTCGTGTAGCACCAGCGGCAATGGCTTCGTCTACGGAGAGTTCTACGGCGTAGGTGTATGCACTGCTGGCGGGGAGTTCGCCGGGCATGGTTTGTGGGCCGTTGTCGCCAACGGTGTATTCACTGGCGCGTACGTTGAGGGTGGTGAGTGCCTGAGTGCTGCCGTCTGGCAGGGTCATGGTGGCGGTGGTGCCTTGCGGGAACAGCATGGTGGCTTGTCGTGTGCCGTCGCTATCGGTGACGGGGCTGCCTTGCGCGACCTGGAAGGCTTGCGTGGTGTCGGTGAGGTCTACGGTGGTGACCTGGCTATCCAGTGGGATCATCACTACCGTGTCGGCAATGGCGTAGTCTGTCCAGGGAGTTTTGAGCTGTCGCTGTACGGACAGATAACCGGCTTTGCGGTAGTTGATGGTGAGTAACCCACCGCCGTTAACGACCATGTCAAACATGCCATCGGTACGTGACAGCGTTTGCCCAAATTCCGGGTGATTATGGATGGTGACGGTGACGCCGGATATCGGGCTGTTGTCTCGGCCTGTTATTTGTCCACGCAGTACGGCGACACGTCTGACTTCTATGGTGCCGGCACTAACCCCCGTTTGGATGGGGCTGGCTCCGGTGTATAAAAATGCTGTGGCACTGGCCAGTGTGGTGGCTATTGTTGGGTCTAGGGCTGGTGCGATTGTTGCTGGGTCAGGCGGTATGGTGCCGGTTTGTTGGGAGGTTGAGCAACCGTTGATATCAGCGGCTTCGCCGACCGGGGTGCCGGGGCACTGGTCTGTTGCATCGGAGACACCATCGCTGTCGGTGTCCAGTTGTGACAATGCACAACCGTTTCCGTTTACGGTTTCTCCGGCGGGTGTGCTGGCGCATTGGTCAATGGCGTCTGATACGCCGTCGCTGTCAGTATCCAGTTGCGAGGGTGCGCAACCATTTCCATCTACGGTGTTACCTGCGCTGGTTCCGGGGCACAGGTCGCTGGCATCTGGCACTCCGTCGCCATCGGTATCCGGGGCGGCTTGTTCGAAGGTGACCTGTGCTGTGGCGGTATTACCGGCTACATCGCTGATGGTGGCCTG
>NVUB02000010.1 GCA_002401775.2 Ectothiorhodospiraceae bacterium | reverse complement strand
TTTTCGTTATTCGCACAAACTCTGGCGTGGTTATTTTTAAAATTTGTGTTTTTAACGCAGAGGCCGCAAAGGATGCTATAAAAATAACATTCTACTCTTTGCGCCCTTAGCGTCTTTGCGAACTTTGCGTTAGCGACTCATCGTAAAAACAATCCACCAAAACTACTCTTCCGACGATTCGCCATCCGTTTCATCATTGTTGCCGGTGTCAGTGTCGGTATTAGTGTCGGCATCTACGCCTGCGTCGGCGTCGGCGTTAGTGCTAACATCAGCATTTGCATTTGCATTTGCATTAACATCGACATTAGCGTCGTCACTTTCATCGCCATCAACATCGTCTTCTTCCGTTTCAGCAACGCGCTCAATACCAACCAGCTTTTCATCGTTAGACAGCTTAATTAGACGTACGCCCTGCGTATTACGGCCAAGTACCGACACTTCCGTTACACGGGTACGCACCAGGGTGCCACCATCGGTGATGAGCATGATCTGCTCGTCTTCACCCACTAGCACCGCGCCAACCACGGCGCCATTACGCTCACTGCCCTGGATAGAGATAACACCTTGCCCACCACGACCGTGGCTAGGGTATTGATCAACCGCTGTACGTTTACCGTAACCATTTTCGGTCGCGGTCAGTACGCAACCTTCATCAGCTATGATCAGTGAAATGACCTTGGCGTCACCGGCCAGTTTCACACCGCGCACACCACCGGCGGTACGGCCCATGGCACGAACATTGGATTCACTGAATCGAATGGTCTTGCCTGCACTGGTAAATAGCATTACATCACGATCACCATCGGTGATATCGACGCCGACCAGCTGATCGCCGTCACGCAAATCAATGGCACGAATACCATTGGTGCGCGGACGAGAATAATCAACCAGTGGTGTCTTCTTAACAGTACCGTTGGCCGTTGCGAAGAAAATAAATTTGCCCTCTTCGTATTCACGAATCGGCAAAATGGCATTAATGCGCTCGCCTTCGTCTAACGGTAACAAGTTGACGATGGGTTTGCCGCGCGCCGCACGACCTGCTTGCGGTAATTCGTAGACCTTTTTCCAGTACATTTTTCCCTGGCTAGAAAAGCACAGGATCGTATCGTGGGTGCTGGCAACAAACAGCTTGTCGATAAAGTCTTCGTCTTTCATGTTGGTCGCAGACTTACCACGGCCACCACGGCGCTGGGCACGATAATCTGTCAACGGCTGACATTTGGCGTAGCCTTCGTGCGACAGCGTAACCACCACGTCTTCTTCGGTGATCAGATCTTCAAGGTTGATATCCGCTTCTGATTCGCGAATTTCGGTACGACGCTCATCACCGTATTGCTCTTTAATTTCTTCCAGCTCTTCACGAATCACTTTCATTAGACGCTCAATACTGCCGAGGATATCCAGCAGATCAGCAATGATGATCAGCAGTTCTTCATACTCGCTGAGAATCTTGTCCTGTTCGAGACCGGTTAAACGATGCAGTCGCATTTCCAGAATAGCCTGCGCCTGAATATCAGATAACTGGTACTTGCCATTCACCAAGCCAAATTCTTTGGCCAAACTGTCGGGGCGTGAAGATGCAGCGCCAGAGCGCTCCAGCATATTCAACACCACGCCCGGCTCCCAGCCCGTGTCCATCAACTTCACTTTGGCCTGCGCGGGGTTATCAGCGGATTTGATCAGTACAATAATAGGGTCGATATTGGTCAGGGCAACAGCCAAGCCTTCACGGATGTGGGCTTTTTCGCGCGCTTTGCGCAGTTCAAAAATAGTACGACGCGTCACTACTACGCGACGATGGTCAATAAAAGCCTGCAGGATTTGCTTGAGATTCAGCAGTCGTGGCTGGCCATCGACCAATGCCACCATATTAATGCCGAAGGTATTCTGCATTTGGGTCTGAGAATAAAGATTATTAATCAATACCTCTGGCACTTCACCGCGCTTGAGCTCGATGACCATACGCATGCCGTCTTTGTCCGACTCATCACGCAGCTCACTGATACCTTCAATCTTTTTATCACGGACTAAATGCGCGATTTTCTCGATCAACCGCGCCTTGTTGACCTGATAAGGCAACTCGGTGACAACAATACGTTGGCGGCCATTACCGTGCTCTTCGATTTTAGTACGAGCGCGCACCAGCACACGTCCACGGCCGGTACGATAGGCTTCGTGAATCCCACGTACACCATTAATGATGCCCTCAGTGGGGAAATCCGGGCCGGGGATGATTTCGATTAAGGCATTAATGTCCAGCGATGGATCATCAATGAGCGCTAATACCGCATCTATCACTTCATTGAGGTTATGCGGCGGAATATTAGTGGCCATGCCCACGGCGATGCCGGAACTACCATTTATTAGCAAATTGGGCAGGCGCGACGGGAATACCGCTGGTTCGTGCTCGGATTCATCGTAGTTGGGGGTAAAGTCGACAGTCTCTTTATCCAGATCCGCGAGTAGCTCATGGGCAATCTTGGACATACGCACTTCGGTGTAACGCATGGCAGCGGCGGAATCACCATCTACTGAACCAAAGTTACCCTGCCCGTCCACCAGCATATAGCGCAGGGAAAACGGCTGCGCCATACGGACGATGGTGTCATATACCGCAGTATCACCATGTGGGTGATACTTACCAATAACATCACCAACCACACGGGCCGATTTTTTGTAGGGTTTGTTCCAGTCGTTCCCCAGCACACTCATGGCGTAAAGTACGCGACGATGCACAGGTTTGAGGCCGTCACGCACGTCCGGCAATGCGCGGCCAACGATAACGCTCATGGCGTAATCAAGGTAAGACTGCTTCATCTCCTCCTCAATATTGACGGGGATGGTTTCTTTGGCGAATTCGATGCTATCTGTCATTAGGTATCCAACGGTCGTGAATCCAGTGTTTTTTTACGAAAATAAACAAAAAAAGGCTAAATAAACGAAAAATAACCGTTAATTATTCTTATAATTTGTCGTTCAACGCACACATACAAGCTGATCAGTACAAACAAGCGCTTTAGCGCCCATTTAATCGAAGAAGCATACCACACCTCGCCACCCTACCGCACATAAAGAAAGGCGCCCAAAATCGTCTCTGGGGCGGACTGGAGAGAACTGACAGCAAAAAACGGGCCTTTTTTATCCGGGCCATCGGTTTGAAGCACCTAATATGAAGCCCCCATCTGAAGAACACCCGTAAAATATTCAAAGCTACACGTTATTATGAATTACCACGTTTTAATGAGTACTCGGTTTTTGCACTCTTGGTTCTGTCAACAACAGTCAATAAAGACCAACAACAATCAACAACGGGTTAGTTACCACAATCAGTAATCATCATTAAAAGCCATCCAAAAAAATCTGTAAACATGTCGAATAAATTTACAGGGAAAATCACCTATTCTTGTCGCTATTTCACCGGAAATTATAAATTTATACGTATATTTACTACCCACTCAACACAGTTTCATAATTTTTGAAAAGGCTACACAGACAAAAACTCATTAAAATTCAAGCCGATATTATATTTAAGCACCCTTTTTTTGATATTTACACTTAAAAACGTTGCTATTAATGGAAAATAAATTCTTTCTTTTCCTCTCTCAAGCCATTTTTTTTAATAGAAAAAATGTCGAAATAATTTACACCAAGCCATAACACTCAAAACATACTGGCTTCGATAATTCATCGGCGTACTTATCGCCCGATGTATTTAGTCATCAACGACTCATTAAAAAACTGCTTTATTTTCAGTGGGACAAACCAAATCTGAATTTTTTTTGCGCATTTTACTTTTTTAAAATTCGTAAAAAAAATCATGTATGGAACGATCATTGCTACGCACTAATTACCCGGAATATTTCAATATCTAAAAATTGAAAAAACGGCGATATCGAAAAAATACTTAGGGTTTAGCCGTTGTTTGGTTCGCGAGACGATGATTTTTACAATAACGAAATCACCGTTGTAAATATAATGTAGCCCGAAACCTAGTAAGGGAGAACATCATGCTTAGTCAGTTTATCAAGGGAACGGCACTTGCACTTGCTGTGACCGTTCTAGCCCCATTCAGTGCCGTCGCGGATTCAATCGACCCAGCAATGTACACCGATACGTTGGCTCTGGGTGAAAGTGTCACTATTCGCAAAACAGTCACTATCACTTCTGGCAGGCCCACCGACGCTCCTTTAGACGTCATGTTTGTATTTGATGTCACCGGTTCTATGGGAGGTGAAATTGCCATTGCTAAAATGGCTGCCGATGACATTCTCATGGGATTATCGGGTTTCGGTAGCTTACGTAGTGGTACGGGCTGGTATTCAGACCCTTTATTTGACGGTGTTCACGTAGACCTGAACGGCGGCAATACCTCAGCAACGTCTGGCATCGATGATATGTGGGATACCGGTAGTTGTGTCGTTGCCGGTGCGGTTGTAGGCTGCGGCGGAGATTTTCCTGAAAAAGGATACGCGGCAATCAGTGAAGCTGCCAGCAGTGCTAGCTGGGCACCAGGTTCAAACCGATTTATCATCGTTTTCGGTGATGCCACGTTTAAAGGGCCACCGACTGAGGCTGCAACAATAGCGGCCTTGGGCGCATCGGGTGCAGAACTCATTGGAATAAGCTATAACAGTGGATTCACATCCGATATTGAAGATCTTGGCGGCACTGCATATAGCGGAGTAGGCCTGGATACAGATGCCCTGGTAACGCTCATTCTTGACAGTGTCGGTTCTTCATTTGACAGCTATGACATGGTCACCGTCAGTGACCTAGGTGGAGGTTTGCCAGGTGTTGGTGTCTCTACAATGTGCGTCTCTGCAGATATAGGTATGTGCGCAGGGGCTGATGCCCTCGGCATGTATGATCGGGGTATCGACCGCACCTTCGAGTTTGACGTTACCTTTACTGGACTTGAAGAAGGTGAACACCACTTTTCTACTTACGGATTAGTCGATGGTGGCATTGTTGCCACTGAACGCGACTGGATCACCGTTGGAGACAGAATGGAAATCCCTGAACCCGGCACACTGGCCCTATTAAGCCTGGGCTTAATCGGTGCCGCCTTTGCACGCCGCCGCCGTCACTAAAAGGTAGTAACGGGATGGCCAACCTCAATCCACAACATTAACAACAGCGTAATAAATAAAGAAAAGCGGCCAGTCGGTCGCTTTTCTTTTTCATAATAACCACGAATAATCAATGTTGTGAATTTATACACGTTGTTGAATCTCGATCTTGCACTTTTTCGCAATCAATCCCATCAACACCTGCCATTAACCCACCATCCATAAAACCAGTAACCCTGTCGAATTACTTTACATAAAAAATCAACTTTTCCTATCGCTATTCACTTAAAAGTTTAAATATATATGAATATCTAAACTTTTCAGCATAATTATTATTAATAATAAAAAAACTAAAAAGTCAAAAACACATAAAATTCAAACTGATAATAAATACCGACAAAATATTTTGGCATTTATGCAGTATTGTGACGCCTTTAATATAAATAATACTCTCCATATTTTTTATTTCTGACTGCTTTGTTTCACACATGGAGCATGTCGAAATAATTTACACCAACGATTAAATATCAATAAATACTGGCCTCGACAATTATCTTCATCCACTATAATTTTGTGCATTAATTATCGATACGGCATAAAAACTTCTTTAGTTTCAACGGCAAAAAAATACATAGCCCCTCCTTTAAATGGCCAACTTTTCATTAAAATGAAACGATACAATTCACGTGGAACAATAATTGCTACACACATTGCTCGGTAACTTTCAATATCAAAAAATTGAAAACTGCCGGAAAGATCAAAAATATGGATATGGAAGCAGTTGTTTAATTTTCGAAACGATGATTTTAAAATAACGAAATCACTGTTGTAAATTTAAATTAACTCAAAACCTCGTAAGGGAGTACATCATGATTAATCAACCCATCAAGGGAATAGCACTTGCACTTGCTGTGGCCATTCTAGCCCCAGCCAGTGCCGTCGCGGACTCAATCGACCCGGTAATGTACAGCGATAGATTATCCCTGGGTGAAAGTGTCACCATTCGCAAAACAGTCATCATCAATTCAGACAGGCCCACTGGTGCTCTTCTGGATGTCATGTTTATTTTTGATGTCACCGGTTCTATGAGAGATGAAATCGATATTGCCAAGATGGCAGCCGATGATATTCTCACCGGCCTGTCAGGTTTTGGCAGTTTACGTAGTGGTACTGGTTGGTATTCAGATCCCTTATTTGACGGTGTTCACGTAGACCTGAACGGCGGCAATACCTCAACGACTTCCGGCATCGATGATATGTGGGATACCGGTAGCTGTGTCGTTGCCGGTGCGGACGCAGGCTGCGGTGGAGATTTCCCTGAAAAAGGATACGCCGCAATCAGTGAAGCTGCCAGCAGTGCAAGCTGGGCGCCTGGTTCGAATCGCTTCATCATTGCCTTCGGTGATGCTAGCTTTAAAATGCCACCGACTGAGGCTGCAACAATAGCGGCCTTGGGCGCATCGGGTGCAGAACTCATTGGAATAAGCTACAACAGTGGATTCACATCCGACATTGAAGACCTTGGCGGTACTGCATATAGCGGAGTAGGATTAGATACTGGTGCCCTGGTAACGCTTATTCTCGACAGTGTCGGTTCTTCATTTGACAGCTATGACGCAGTCACTGTGAGTGATCTGGGTGGCGGTATGCCAGGTGTTGGTGTCTCTACAATGTGCGTCTCTGCAGATATAGGTTTGTGCGCAGGGGCTGATGCCCTCGGCATGTATGATCGGAGTATCGACCGCACCTTTGAGTTCGACGTGACCTTTACCGGCCTTGAAGATGGTGAACACCACTTTCCGACTTATGCGCTAGTTGATGGCGGCATTGTTGCCACTGAACGCGATTGGATCACGGTTAAAGATAGATTATCGGTTACTGAGCCCGGCACATTAGCACTGTTTGGTCTGGGTTTGATGGGTGTAGGCTTTGCACGTCGCCATCGGAGCTAGATGGCGATTATTCAACGATCAACACTACTGACATCAAGCTAAACAAAGAAAAGTGGCCAGTCGGTCGCTTTTTTTCAAAACAGTAAATTTCAAAAATTGCGCTCTATAGAATAAGAGCAACAACCAACGGTTTTCTCTCTCATTAATTATACTAAAGTAGGCAGTAGGCAGCATTTAAAATGCAAAACTGAAAATTCAAACTGATAATTTCAACTGACCTATTTATTCGTACTGACAACGGATACACAAGAGAAGGATACCCTGTCTTTAAGAACGTAAGTCAGAAGATGCCGTAAAACCATCCCTGTAGACTCGCAGCCACATCCCTGCGGCTGACGCTTCTGAATACAGAGCATCCTTCTCTCGACTGGTTTATTAGTCTGTATCTACATGGGGCTCTCAATTTAAATAATATCGCCCATCTTTCTCCTTCTTGACCTTTTTTTCAAACATAGACCCTAACGCTGCATAAAATAATGCACTTTGAACGTGCCTCAGAAGTGGTGCAGTTACTTATGATTTGAGGCCGTCAGCGACATGGATGTCGCTGACGAGCTTACAGGGATTCATTTATTAGGGAGTACGCGTGCCTCAAATTATAAGTAACTGCACCACTTCCCTTCAAATTGGCACACGTTCAATCCGAAAGTTAACGTATTTCTGGATATTACCCGCTGTGAATTCCAGAAACAGACAAATAATGATCGTTTTACTTTTTATTGGTAGCCTATTTATCGATTTTTGCACTCGATTTATGCAACTGTAAGGTAGAGTGTGTCGAAATAATGACACCCACGATTAAAACGCAATAAATTCTTTCCTCGATCACTATCCCGTCCCGCTATTATTCTGTGTACTAATTATCGATATGCTACCAATAAGTTCTTTAATTTTAGCGGTAAACAAATGGTTAGCCTTCTTTAAAGAGCCCATGTTTTTTATTAATATGAAATAAAATCAATCAAAACGATTCACATGGAACAATAATTGCTACGTACAAATCGCCCGTCAATTTTCAGTATCGAAAAATTGAAAACGGCTGGAAAGATTAAAAATTAAAACATAGATGCAGTTACTTTATTTACGAGACGATGACTTTTAAATAACAAAATCACCATTGTAAATTTGATGTAACTAAAAACCTCGTAAAGGAACACGTTATGATGAGACAGCTTTTCAACCTAAAAAGAGCAGTTGGGCGTAGAAAAGACATGCACCAAAAAGTAGGCGCTCTTAGGCGAGATATTGATGTGCATAGTGAATTCAAAAATTGCGCGGTCACCTTATTGGTGATGAGCACGTTTTTGAATTTGCTAGGTGCATTAAGAGCTTGTGTGGGTTTCCGTGTCCCAACTGATTTTTCTAGGTTCAAGAGAGCCGCATTTGCACTTGCTGTGATCGCTCTTTCCCCAGCCAGTGCAGTGGCGGATTCAATCGACCCGGCAATGTACAGCGAGACGTTAGGTTTAGGTGAAAGTGTCACTATTCGCAAGACAGTCACCATCACTGCTGGACGACCCACTGGCGCTCCTCTGGACGTTATGTTCGTTTTTGATGTCACCGGTTCTATGGGAGACGAAATTGATCTTGCCAAAAGGGCTGCCGATGATATTCTCACCGGCCTGTCAGGCTTTGGCAGTTTACGTAGCGGCACAGGCTGGTATTCAGACCCCCTGTTTGACGGCGTTCACGTTGACTTGAATAACGGTAATACCTCGGCGAGCTCTGGTATTAACGATATGTGGGATGGTTATTCACCATTCAACCCCTTCAGTACTCCTCCTTGGTGTTCCGTTGCCGGGGTAGCGGTTGGTTGTGGAGGTGACTTCCCGGAAAAAGGCTATGCCGCCATTAGCGAGGCTGCCAGCAGTGCTAGCTGGGCCCCAGGTTCAAACCGCTTCATCATCGTCTTTGGTGATGCTACGTTTAAAGGCCCCCCCACTGAAGCGGCCACAATAGCCGCTTTGGACGCATCGGGTGCAGAACTCATTGGAATCAGCTACAACGCTGGATTCTCATCCGACATTGAAGATCTGGGCGGCACGGCATATAGCGGTGTGGGGTTGGATACTGATGCACTCGTTACTCTCATTCTCGACAGTGTTGGGGCATCATTCGATGAATACTCAAGCGTTACCGTCGACGACCTGGGCGGAGGCATGCCGGGTGTTGGTGTCTCAACACTGTGCATCTCTGCCGATATTGGTGCCTGTGGAGGTGCGGTTGCACTTGGCCTGTATGATCGAAGCATTGACCGCACTTTTGAGTTCGACGTTACTTTTACCGGCCTTGAGGAAGGTGAACACCACTTCTCCACATACGCACTTACTGATGGTGGCATTGTGGCCACTGAACGCGACTGGATCACCGTTGGAGACAAGGTATCGGTTCCAGAACCCGGCACATTGGCCTTGTTTAGTTTGGGTTTGATCGGCGCAGGTTTTTCACGCCGTTCTCGCCGCTAAAAAGTAGTCACTAGACAGCCAACCTCCTTTCACAACATTCACGACACTGCAGAAACAACGAAAAGCGGCCAACAGGTCGCTTTTCTTTTTAAAAAACAGGAAATTTCAAAAAAATGCGCAATACTGAATGAAGGTCAACAACCAACGGCGTTATTCATTGATAATGTTAAAGGAATCAGTAATGAATATTTCTAATGCGACACTGAAAATTCAGAAACCATTTTTTCAGTGGCTAACGTTTACAAGCCAAAAATTCCTGAGGCCTTCGTTCCTGGAGCATATGTTCCGGGAGCATAAGCCCTGGAAAAAAAGGCCTCAACAAAAAGCCCGTCACCCTGGAGTTTTTTGCCTGGCTTTGGCCGCTTTCTTATTTGCAGTGCCTCCTCTCGCCTTATCGATTCCTCTACAGCCACTCAACGATCAAGCAAAATCGCGAGATCAAATTACCCAAGTACAATTGGCAGGGCGAGCGAACGCTAAATCTTTTTCAAATATTAACCGGTTACTCAATAGTCGCCAATACAACAGAGCCATTGAAAATGCCAATGCGGTGTTAAAAAAGCATCCCAATTCTGGCCTTGCAAACGAAATACTGGGCACCGCTCATTTTCTCAACGGACAACGACAAAAAGCGATTACTTTTCTAAAAAAGGCCAACAGACTGGCTCCGAGCCAAAGCGGGCCTTTGACTAAGCTGGGCATTATCAACATGGAAGACGGAAACCTCATTAAAGCCGAAAACCAGTTATTGCAAGCCATAAAAATTAACCCGGGCGCCCGGTTTGCTCACCAAAGGCTGGGCTTGCTTTACGCCTACCAGAAAAAAAATACTGAAGCGATACGTCACTTTAGCCTGGGCTTAAAAGGCACTCCTAACCGCTATATAGGTGTCGCTGTCAATCTTGGTCACCTTCTCAACAAATCAGGCAACTACAAAGCAACAGTTGCCGTACTCGAAGCACGATTACCCGAAAAAAATCCAATGGTTGAAGCACACCTGATCCTTGCAACGGCCTATCTTGCGACAGGTAAATACGCAAAAGCGCACTCGCGTTTTAAACGCGTTCTACAACTCAACCCCACCATACCTGAAGCGTCCCTTGGGCTTGCCAAAGCACAACGAGGGGAAGGTAAATATCTCGACGCTCAACAAACCATCAATCAACTTTTAAACGAACTACCCAATTCAGCAAACGCACGAATGGAAGAAGGTGAGATTTATTTAAGACTGAACAAAGAAACCTTTGCGAATACTGCCTTTGACACCGCAGAAGTGCTCGGTGTGAAACGACCCTATATTAACCTTCGCAAAGCCAAATTCTACCTGGACCGCAAAGACTTTTCCCGAGCACGGGACATTTATCAGGGCATGGTATCCAAAGGTACAGCTGATGCTTTTGTATACGGTCAACTGTCCGAATTACTCCTGAGTCAAGGACAGAGTCAAGGAGACACCCTAAAAGGTGAGCAGATGTTAAAAAGTGGGATAAAGCGCTTCCCAAATAACGCCTATTTACACCTTCGGCATGGTAGCTATTTGGCATCCCTTGGCGAATATAAAAAATCATTACCCATACTGAAAAAGTCCACCCAACTCTTAAGTAATGACCCCGTTATATGGAAAACCTACATGCTTGCCCTCGCTCGTGCCGGGCAGACAACAGAAAGCGTTAAAGCCGCCAAACGACTTTACGAATTACAACCCAACACCATCGAAGTCGCTGTTTCCTACGCCACCCAGCTGGACGCCAACAATCAGCTCAAAGAAGCAGAAGTCATGTATCGAAAAATCATAAAAGCCGTGCCTGACCACGCTTTGGCGTTAAACAATCTGGCCAATGTCCTTGCCCGAAAAAACAACTACCCTGAAGCAGAAAAAATGGCGAAACGCGCCGTAAAATCCGTCAGCAATAATGGTAACCTTCAGGACACCTTAGGCTGGATCCTTTACAAGCAAGGACGCATCGATGAAGCATTGGCCGCATTACAGCGCGCCACCAAACTGGCCCCCAAGGTTGCCATCATCTGGTATCACAAAGGCGTCGCATTGAACAAAACCGGCCGAACATCAGAAGCCAAAAGCGCCATTGAAAAAGCGCTTTCAATGAATTCAACGGCAGACTGGGTGGGTGACGCAAAGGTGTTGTCGCAGCAGCTTTGAAACCAACTGAGCTGAATACACCCTAACGTTGTATAGCGCATTTTGAACGTGCCACCGATAAATAATGACCGTTTTTCACTTTACTGACGGCCTATTTATCGATTTTTACGCTCAATTTATGCGACAGGTAAGGTACCGTAATACTTGCTACCCATTAAATTTTCTTAGGCCATCGTCTTGTGGAATGAAGAGCTCGCAAAACTTCAATCCTGTTATCGCGCACCCGGTACGGTAAAATATAAGGGGTGTGATCAATAACAAACTATTTGGTGTTAGGGACTCGACCAGACCGGCCAATACCAGGTTGTTCACTAAGCAACAACAGCTTATTTTTTATTTTCGACACCATTTTCTGAGCAGCTTGAGGATTATCCTGAATGATGTAATCCTTAACTAATTCTACATCTCGAATAGCTAACGTAAACCAGACAACCTTCATCATGATGGCGGTTTGCTTTCATCATCGGTACCCCACGTTTCCATCCAGGCCATGACGGTATCATTTTCAATAAATTGATCTGGGCCCGCAGAATCTGCTTCAAACACGGACTGTTTTATTTCCTGTACCTGCCATTCATTGTTCTCCAGGAACAATTTGAGTGCCTGCATAACCAGGTATGATTTTGTCCGGTCAGTCGCACCCGCCAAGCTGGACAAGCGGTTATTAGTCTCGTCATCAAGTCGAAGTGTCATCGTGGTAGTGTTTTTCATTGCGATTCTCCTGCGTTCACATGCTTTCATGTATACCACTGAAGTCGCGCCAAACAAGGAGCCTGTACCACACACCCCTGTTAAATTCTGACGCTCTCCATCATAAGCGCCAGTTTTATTGTATTAGGCTCCAGCACCACACCACGCTCGGTGACGATAGCGTCCACCAGGGAGGCTGGCGTTACGTCAAAGGCAGGGTTCCAGGCAGCGGCACCCTCAGCGGCAATGGGTTGCCCGGCCAGGAATAACACCTCATCGGCAGAACGCTGTTCAATGGGAATATCCTCACCGCAACGAATATTCATGTCGACCGTACTGGCGGGGGCAGCGACCATGAATTTCACCCCATGATGCCGTGCCAGTACCGCGAGGCCGTAGGTGCCAATTTTGTTGGCGACATCACCATTAGCGGCAATGCGATCAGAGCCAACGATCACCCAGTCTATTTTTCCCAGCTTCATCAAGTGCGCCGCCGCACCTTCCGCTTGCAGGGTTACCGGGATATTTTCCTGCACCATCTCCCAAGCAGTGAGCCTCGCGCCCTGTAACCAGGGGCGGGTTTCGTCGGCATAAACGTGGGTGATTTTACCACTGGCAAAACCGGCACGTACCACACCTAATGCCGTACCGTAGCCTCCTGTGGCCAACGCCCCAGCATTACAATGGGTAAGAATATTACAAGGTTTTTCAATGAGGGCTGCACCCAGCTCCCCCATGCGGCGGCAGGCCGCAATATCATCTTCGTGAATTTTCATCGCCTCAGCCAGCAACACAGGCTCAGGGTCACCATTTAGTTCAACAATAAGCCTTCGCATTTGCTCAATCGCCCAGAACAGATTGACCGCCGTGGGGCGAGACTGTGCCAGGGTTTGCAAATCCTTTTCAAGCAATGCTTTCCAATGGGATGTAGACTCCGAAAATCGGGCCCGCGCCGCCAGCACAATACCGTACGCCGCCGTAATACCAATCGCCGGTGCTCCACGCACCACCATGTCACGAATAGCCTCGGCCACGGCATTCACATCATCAAACGTTAAATATACTGTTTCATGCGGAAGAACACGCTGATCAAGCAACCGTAATTGTTGATTTTCCCAACGGATCGCATGGACGGTATTGGTATTGTTCATTATAAAATTATCTCTTAATAATGCTGACAGTGTGTATCAATTTTACCCCGGACAATCAACGCATTTGTAACTATTAATCATTACGTTAAAAATCTCAGTACATAATGTAATTATTCTCGCAGAAAAAGATACCTTATTGAGTAACATGCCCTACTTTACGTACTTGGCGACTTTTAAGTGTTTCTTAGCGTCCTTTGCGCCTTTGCGTTGAATTGTAACGTTTCAAACCAACGAAAAATATCCTGCTTCGCGACTATTCCACAGTCCGTCATATTCTGGCGATAATAAAAACACTTTTTCTCGCCAAGACGCAGAGTACGCAGAGAAAACATTGATTATTATGTGCATTCCTTTGCGTGCTCTGCGCCTCTGCGAGATTTTCAATGCTATAGAGCAACTGGATTCCGGCTTAAAACATGCCGGAATGACGGCTGTAAGTTTTTGATGGTTAAATTTAGGGTCACGTAAAAATGGTAGTTATTAATGCTCGCCAAATGCTGTTTTTTTGAATGATCAACATTTAAATCCACAATAATTTCATAAAAAATACCTGACTCCATCACTGGGTGTTTACTATCTCGACAAAACGGTACCATTGTCCAAAACCTTTCCAAATACTACAATAATGGACGCTATGCATTCAGATAACCCTGCAGATGACCCTGCCAGCACTTCGCCTCTGAAACACCATCGAACATTATGGTTTTCCCTTGCACTAATAGCCTTAGGTGTAGTGTATTACTTATTATTTCAAAATGGCTTTATTACGCTGCTTGAAAACGGTGATGCACTCAAGGATAAAATCCAATCCCTTGGCATGGCCGGACCAGCACTCATTATTGCCGCGATGGTACTGGCCATCATCATGAGTCCCATACCCAGTGCCCCCATTGCTCTGGCTGCTGGCGCCCTTTATGGACACACAACCGGTACCATTTACATCTTGATAGGTGCCGAGCTGGGTGCCATTATTGCATTTTTCATCGCCCGAATTCTGGGAATCAATGTATTACAACAATGGATGGGCAACCAACTCGCCCATAACCTGCTTGGTTCCCAGCAAAAGCTGATGGCCATTGTGTTTTTTTCACGGCTTTTACCTTTTATCTCCTTTGACATTATTAGCTACGCGGCGGGCTTAACCGCGCTAAGTTTTTGGCGTTTTGCCATCGCTACCCTCGCGGGAATAGCGCCCGCCAGTTTCCTGCTAGCCCACTTGGGTGCTGAGATGAGCACAGGAGAAAGCAATATCATTGCCTATACATTACTGGGTTTTAGCTTGATTTCCGTTCTATTGTTTCTCGCCAATAAATATCGCAAACCCTGAAATCCGGGTCTGCGCCCACCTTACTACTGCACCCACCTTACTAATAGATCAGTAGGGTGGCGGATTAAAAAAACACGGTGGATTTAACGCAGAGGCCGCAGAGGCGCAAAGGAAAAACATACCTTATTTCCGATGGAAAAGTGACACACACAAAGACATCAGGAGAAAAGGATATCTTGTAGTTAGAAGCATCAGCCGCAGGGATGTATTAACGGCGTCTTCTGAATGCAAGGTATGCTTTTCTTGCTCACCCTCTTACACACGAACCGTAAAACTTTGCGTTCTTAGCGTCTTTGCGCCCTTTGCGTTTATAACAGCGGGGTTTATTTCGCCAGTGAATGTAGGGTGGCGGATTAAAAAAATACGGTGAATTTAACGCAGAGGCCGCAAAGGCGCAGAGGCGCAAAGGAAAAACATACCTTATTTCCGATAGAAAAGTGACACACACAAAGACATCAGGAGAAAAGGATATCTTGTAGTCAGAAGCATCAGCCGCAGGGATGCGGCTGTTGAGCCTACAAGGATGTATTTACGGCGTCTTCTGAATGCAGGGTATGCTTTTCTTGCTCACCCTCTTACACACGAACCGTAAAACTTTGCGTTCTTAGCGTCTTTGCGCCCTTTGCATTGTTAACCGCGGGGTTCATTTCTCCGGTGAATTAAGGGTGGTGGATTAAAAAAATACGGTGGATTTAACGCAGAGGCCGCAAAAGCGCAGAGATCGCAAAGAAAAAAATACCTTATTTCCGATAGAAAAGAGACACGTACAAAGGCATCCGGAGAAAAGGATATTCTGTCTTTAGGCGCCTGAGTCAGAAACATCAGCCGTAGGAAATTCGGCTGATGAGCCTAAGTATTTCTCACCGACTTGCGTCGTATCCCTGCAAAAGGCTATCTTCTTCCCATGAAAAACACACAAAATGCCTCACCGGATACCATTGACACCCTAATTCATGCTCGCTGGATCATCCCCGTTGCCCCCGCCGATCAAGTGTTAGAACACCATGCCATCGCCGTGCATGAAGGCTGCATCCTGGAAATACTCCCCAGCCACGAGGCTGATGAAAAATACACTGCAGACGCTGTACATCAACTCAGTGGACATGCACTCATCCCCGGTCTTGTCAACGCCCATACCCATGCTGCCATGTCGCTATTTCGGGGCCTGGCGGATGATTTACCGCTAATGGACTGGCTGCAAAACCACATATGGCCCGCTGAAGGGAAGTGGGTAAATGCCGAATTTGTCGCCGACGGCACCCGCCTGGCCATTGCCGAAATGCTTCGTGGCGGCACTACCTGCTTCAACGACATGTACTTCTTTCCCGATGAAACCGCGCGCGTCGCAGATAACGCGGGAATCCGCGCCGTTGTAGGGCTTATCGTCATTGACTTCCCCACCGTGTGGGCCACCAATGCCGACGAATACCTGAGTAAAGGCATTGAGGTACACGACAGTTACCGCAACAACCCACTCATCACCACCGCATTTGCACCACACGCCCCCTACACTGTGTCCGATGAGCCCCTGCAACGCATTCTAACTTTTGCCGACGAAATGGATGTGCCAATCCACATGCACCTGCATGAAACAGAGCACGAAGTGCAAGAAGCCGAATCCAACACTGACCTGCGACCCTTAGCGCGTATGGAAGCACTGGGGCTAATATCACCACGTTTTATGGCCGTCCATATGACTCAGCTTGTCGACGAAGAAATCGACCAAATCGCCACCCGAGGCGCACACATTGTGCATTGCCCTGAATCCAACATGAAACTCGCCAGCGGCTATTGCCCCGTGCAAAAGCTGCTAAATGCAGGCGTCAACGTCGCCCTCGGCACCGATGGCGCCGCCAGCAATAACGATTTAGATATGTTTGGTGAAAAGCGCAGCGCCGCCCTGCTCGGCAAAGTCGTCGCCCGCGATGCCAGTGCACTAAACGCCACTCAAGTGTTGCATATGGCGACCCTAGGTGGCGCCAAAGCATTAGGGCTAGAGGCACAAATTGGCTCATTGGAAATTGGT
>NVUB02000001.1 GCA_002401775.2 Ectothiorhodospiraceae bacterium | reverse complement strand
TTTTGACGTTGTAATACCATCGCGCGCGAAAGATTAACAATCAAGACAAAATCCCACCAAAAGTGAACAGCAACATCAGGAAATTATTTTCAATTTTGTCACTTACCAAACGTGGATGTCTTCTTTACTCTTCCCAAACGTGGATGTCTTCTTTACTATTTCGGTTAACCGATTATCTTGAACTGGTTGATTGGACGGGCCGAATACTGAGAGAAGACAAACGAGGTGCTATACCGGAAAACACGCCACCTATACTGGGCCGATTAAATATCGAAACCAAACATTGGCTATACCTCTCCAAAAACTTTGAAAGCCCCTTTAAGGGCCTTGTCGGCTCCGTCGAAAAGCTCAAACAAGTTTGCAAAAATCTCGGCTATGAACGAATGCCGGGGATTAATGGCTGTAAGCAATACCTTCCTTCCTGACGAAAAGTTAATCCCTACACGAAATCACTACTATCAGCCCACGTTGAGAGTCACGCTTGAGTAAGATTCTTGGTTTTGGGCTTTGTAGTGCCGTCCCCCTCGAAATACTCACCATTCAGTCAAAAATTCACAGCAAGTAAACAACGATATCAAAAAATAATTTCATATTTTTTTAATTTTCTAAACGTGGATGTCCTGTTAACCAGTACTGTTAACCAAACCAGGATAACACCAGCAACACCCACGGTAATATAAACCCTTTAACGACTACTGGCTCCACCACCTGCGCCGTTGAAGTTTTGAGTGATGAAGGTAAGGCCGAAGCCTTATTTAATTTCTTATCCAGCTCACGCGCCTTTTCACTCTGTTTCTTTTTGTATAACTCAATGCCCTTCTGTATGCCCTGAGAGATTAATTTCGTTTGTTCTTTAGTTTGCCCCGGTTTTTTCGTACCGCGTGCTGTCTTCATCGCTTCGTCTTTGATTTTCTCTGAGGGGAGATGTTTTTTTGAATATTTAGCCATGTTATCTGTCGTTATTTTAGTTGGATGGGTAAAGCATAGTGTGTCAAAAAAATAAGAAAATCCAGATCAAAATTATTTTAATAGCAAAGCAAAGCAAAGCAGACACCCATGCAAAGAATTAAAACAAATCTGAAAAAATTCACGCCAAGCATATGATTTACAAGTAATTTATTGGGTTTGCTAAGATGGGTGTCCGTATAAGCCGGTATAAGCCGTCCGAAGCCGTCCGTATAAGCCGCGTATAAGCCGGTATAAGCCTGGTGTCCGTATAAGCCTATTATTTGGTGCTTTAATGTTTGCATCACCGGTAATTTTAACTTTGAGTATTTTCTGCTATTCTCTGAGCGATAGCGAGTTGCAAAAAACACCAAAAGTTAAAATTATCTGTGTGAATGCATTTGTTATAAATCATTTTTAACTGAATTGACTGCAGAAATTATATCAAATAACGCTCCATCTGATTTCCAATTTATGAATTTATAGTCTTGAAGTAAAGGCGGAATTTCATCATGAGCTAAATCGATATTTACTACAACAAATTTAGTTTCTTTATCACGTATTCTCTTTTGAAAAAAATAATTAGCTTCGCTCATCGTCCAACCTGATTTTGAGTTCAAAAAGTTTTTAGACAAAAACAGTAGGCCTAATTTACTCTTTTTAAGCCCAGCGTTGAGTTTTTCAGTAATACTATCTCCGGGCCGAATTTCATATCGATCAAACCATACTTTTACTTCTGATTTTTGTAACTCATTAAATACCTTGTCGACCAAGTGTTTTTCTTTGCTAGAGTGCGATAAAAATACCGTAAAATTTTCTATTTCCTGCCTTTTTCCAAATTTTTTGTTCATAATTTCTCTATCGGGGAACAAAAATATTTCGTTTGACGTAGAGGGCATTTGAAAATCAAGCATCTTACTGTCTAATAAACTGGTCGTATTGTAAGCTTTCCTCTGCATCGCTTCGTAAAATTCATTAACATGTAAATTATAGACTCTAGTTTTCTCTGGATAATTGTTGTTCAGCCAATTCTCAAATTTGTCAGAATTTTTTTCAAAATTTAAGAAAAAATATAACTCTAAGGAATAAATATTATTATTAATAAACAACACTGCACCCGTCAATGAGTCTTTATCAAAATCGTCTAGCACGTCTCCAACAAACTTTTTTTCATCTTTTCTATTTCCATAATCTAGTGAAATAAGAAATGATTTATATCCTTCCATCATTATTTCTCCTTAGAGTTATAACAGCTGTATATCGCGCACGCTCATTTACGCATTTTCAATACATCCCGAGCATCACCATAAGCTTATGAATTTACTAGTTTTTCACAAGATAACGTATTTAAACGTTGCTGCAAAGTGCAGCTTACCTCATATACCCCCTGCAAAGGCCGCAATAAATACACAGAAGGTCGCACTCAATGCCTTAGTTTTTCTGTATCACACGTTTCTCAAGCAAGAATTGGGGGAGCTCGAGTTGTCTTTGGCGACTCGGCCACGTCGCTTGCCTGTTGTATTGAACCCCACTAAAGTTCACTCTGTTTTGGCCCATTGACAAGGCCTGAATAAATTAGCGGTACAGATTATGTATGGTAGCGGCTTACGTATTTCTGAATGTCTACGCCTGCGCGTCGTTAAAGGAAAAATAGATACCCATTTACAGAAAGTAGGTTGCCCACATTTTAATTAGAAATTACTGGCGTGGGTATCCGAGTAAATTGCAAATTGCTGGTTAGGTAGCAGTCTTTTAGAATTTCCATAGAATACTATTGCCCTTCGTTACCCGTGATATAAAACCCATTTTCTTGTAAATTGGACCAAGAAATGAAAGATGTCTGGGTGTTAAAGCCCCTTTGGGGTTTTTTAGCTTTTTCGTCTTGACCCACGCACCAATAGACCCTGCTGGCGGTGACGTCATGCTACAACCAGCCACTATTGGGGCATTCGAACTTTGGGCTTGGTTACGCGCATGTTCCAACACTTCGTAAAATGCCTGCCAAGAAATGACGTGGCTCGCACTTCCGGTTGAATGATGGAGTTCTAACCCAGACTCCGTTGCTTCCCATACAAAGTGTGTTTGCTTCGTCTTAGCGGGATGCCATGTTTTCTCGTTTATCATTCGCGATCCTTTCAAGGGTGCGGTGGTTTCTGCTTCCTAACTTATTTAGTATCAAGCACCATTGCCCGCTTTACCCACAATATCAATGGAAGAACTAGACAAAAAGACTTGGTAATCACTTCAAAGCAAGCAAACTAGCCTTGATATATTGATAATGGCGGACATTTCAGACATGTTTCTCTAAAATATCACATAAACCCTATTCGTGATCTGTCATTATGTCAACTTAACAATCGGCTACGAAACTGTTAACTGAGATGAGCGATTTGATGCGTCGTTTGCATTATTCCATTCACACCGAGCGGGCCAATTGCGACTGGATTTCTCCTGCCTGTTCGCGCATGGAGCCACGAGTTCCTGTGGTGTTGACGCGTGAAGGGAGAGAAAAGGGGGCGCTGTAAGTACCGTTATAATTTTTGAATTTCTGCTTTTGTAAGCTGGGTATATTTTTGTATTTCTTCTACCGATTTTTTATCTTTTTTCATAGCTTTTGCCATTTCTATTTTTTCTACTTTTCTTCCTTTTTCCAACCCACTTTCTTCACCTTTTCTAAAGCCCTTCTTTTCCCCGATGCCAATTCCTTCTTCTCTTCCTATTTCAATGCCTTCTACTTTCCCTTTTTTCACCCCTCGCTCTTGACCAATCTCAATCCCTTCTTTTTTGCCTTTCTTTTCTCCCCGCCTTTCTCCTTTTACTTCTGCCATTTCAACGGCTTCTTTGCGTATTTTCTGTTCTTCTTCTCGGATGTTTTCGATGATTTGAAACGCGGGCATCCATTTCATGCTGGCTTCCAGCATGCCGAACAGGCCGATGTGCTCAAAACTGAGGTAGGATTCGGGGGAGATGATGAGGTGGTCTATGGCTTGTACGTTGATGATTCGACCGACCTGGATTAATCGGTCGGTGACATCTTTATCGGCGGGTGAGGGGGTGAGGTTTCCTGAGGGGTGG